>NZ_JASAUS010000030.1:0-72322 GCF_029953005.1 Bradyrhizobium sp. Mp27
ACGTCAACGCATACAACGACAGAGCCGAGCCCTTCGTCTGGACCAAGAAAAAGGTCCGTCAACGCCGTTTCAAAGGCCGCCGTATCACTCAGCTCTGATTCCGGGTACTAGAGCTCGATCACGCCGCGGCGTGCCGCATGCGCGACCGCGTCGGTGCGGCCGGTGGCATCCAGCTTGTCGAGCAGCGAGCCGACGTGGAATTTGACCGTGTGCACGGAAATGCCGAGCTGGCGCGCGATCAGCTTGTTGGACGCGCCTTCCGCCATCAGCGCCAGGACATCGAGCTCGCGCTGCGTCAGCGCGATGTCTTCCGGCATGCTGCGCGGATCGCGGGCCATGACCGTCGCCGTGGCGGCCTCGCCGGGCGCGGCGAGCCGAAGCCCGGCGATGTTGCCGAGCAGGACCGCCAGGCGATCGGCGAGGGCGGGATCGTCGATCTCCAGGGCGAGCACGATCTCGGGCGCGTTGTCCTCGCTCACGCCTCCGGCCTCTCGCCGATCGTGACCTTGAAGCTGACGGGCTCGCCGCCGCGGCGCACCGCGACATCGACCACCGTGCCGACGCTCGCAGGCCCGAGCGTCCGCGACAGCGCGCGCACGCCGGAGAGCTTCTGGTCGTTGACCGCCACGATGACGTCGCCCTGGCGGATGCCGGCCGCAGCCGAAGGGCCGGCCTTGTCGACATTCATCACCATCGCCCCGAGGCCATCGTCGAGCCGCACCGGCTGGAGCCCGAGGCCGAGATATCCGCGGGCGATGCGGCCGCGCGCCTCGAGCTGTGCCGCGACCCGCTCGATTGTCGCCGTTGGGATCACCAGGACCCGCCGCGGCCCGAGCACGGCCATGCCGAAGGCTTCGCCTGATGTATCGAGCGCGAGCCCGCCTTGCTGCGCGAAGCGCAGGCGCACGTCGAGCTCGATCCGCGCATCGATGTCGCCGCCGCGCAAGGAGCGCCAGCTCTTGCCGGACAGTGATACCATGCCGAGCGCCGCGCTCGGCGCGTCGCGATCGGTGGCGACGACGACCGACAGCGTGCCGAGGGGCGGAACGGTCGCGGCCAGCTTGACCGGCGCAAGACTGGTATCGGTGCGCAACAGCGCGACGTCGGTCGTATGGTCACGGCCGACGATCGTGGCGGCCGCGGTGCTGCCGTCGGGGAGGCTGATCTGGATATCGCCCTCGTCGGCCAGCGCTTCGTGGGCGGTGACGATCAAGCCGGGTTTCCAGACGAAGCCGGTGGCGCGGGAGCGATGCGAATGCACGGCGACGACGGATGGCGCGGTGCGCGTCACGACATCCGCGAGCGCCGACGAAAGGGACGACAGAGGAGTGGGGTCGGTCATGGAAGGCTCCTGTAAATTGTTCTCAATCTGGGATGTCGCGGGCGATTGCGAAACTGGCCGGGTGGCCAGGACAGACGGGGCGGACCGGCTTCCGCTGGACCACGGCCGACGAACATGTGATTGGGACGCCCTCACGGGAACGTGTAGCAATCCAGGAATTGCCCCGCACGTCCCTAAGCGTTTCCAGCGAGCCCCGACCGATGACCGTCGACCTCACCCGCCGCACCCTGCTTCAACTCGCCGGTGCGACCTCGCTCGCGACGGCGGCGGCCGCCGCCGCTCGGGCCGAGGGCCTGCCGCAAGGCGGCGGGCCGACCTATGCCAGCCGCACGCCGATGCGGGTGGGCATGGTGACGCTCCGGGTCAAGAACCTCGACAAGGTCGCGGACTACTATCGCGACGTGATCGGGCTCACCGTGATGGAGCGCTCCGCCGGCGTCGCGACGCTCGGCACGGCTGGCATCACGCTGCTCGTGCTGGAAGCCCGTCCCGAGGCCGCGATCGAGCCGCGCAACGCCGCGGGCCTCTATCACACCGCCTTCCTGATGCCGTCGCGAAAAGATCTCGCGCGCTGGCTGGTGCACGCCGCCTCGCATCGCGTGCCGCTGTCGGGCTTCGCCGATCATCTCGTCAGCGAATCCGTCTATCTCGACGACCCCGAAGGCAACGGTATCGAGGTCTATGCCGACCGCGATCCCTCGCAATGGCAGTGGAGCGAGGGCAGCGTGAAGATGGCAAGCGACGAGCTCAACATCCCTGACCTCTTGTCGCTGACCAACACGCGCGTGGCAGACTACGCCAAGGCGCCGGACGGTCTGCGCGTCGGCCACATGCATCTGCGTGTCGGCGATCTCGCCGAGGCCGAACGGTTTTATCACGGCGCGGTCGGACTCGATCCGACCCGCCGCCGTGGCGGCGCCGCGTTCCTGTCGTCGGGCCGCTATCACCATCACCTCGGCATGAACGTCTGGCAGAGCCAGGGGGCCGGCCAACGCGACGATCAGACCACGGGGCTCGCCTGGTTCTCGCTAGCAGGACATTCTCGCCGCGCAGAAGGAACGCCTGCGCAAGGGCGGCGCGCAGGTCACGGCGCTCGCCAACGGTCTGGAGGCCGTCGATCCCTGGGGCACGCGGGTGCGCCTGATCAGGGTTTGATCGCTAGCGCGGGCATTGCTATGACCGGTCAGGCGCTAGCCAGTTTCCCGGGGTTCAGCCTGACATGCCCGATTTTCACGGCGTCTTTCCCTATCTCGTTTCGCCCGTGGATGCCGATGGCACGGTGCGCACCGAGGTCCTCGGCAAGCTTTGCGACGATTTGATCGGCGCAGGCGTGCACGGGCTGACGCCGCTGGGTTCGACCGGCGAGTTCGCCTATCTCAATGCCGCGCAACGCACCGCGATCGTGCAGACCACCATCCAGGCCGCGAAGGGCCGTGTGCCGGTTGTGGCCGGCGTCGCCTCCACCTCGACGGCGGATGCAGTGGCGCAGGCGAAGGCCTACGAGAGGCTCGGCGCCAACGGGATTTTGGCGATCCTGGAGGCGTACTTCCCGCTCGCCGATGCCCAGGTCGAATCCTACTTCCGCAGCATCGCGGATGCCGTCGACATCCCCGTCGTCATCTACACCAATCCGCAATTCCAGCGCTCCGATCTCACGCTCGACATCATCGCGCGCCTCGCTGAACATCCGCGCATCGGCTACATCAAGGACGCCTCGACCAATACCGGCCGGCTGCTCTCGATCATGAACCGCTGCGGCGATGCCTTGCGCGTGTTCTCGGCCTCGGCCCACATCCCGGCCGCGGTGATGCTGATCGGCGGGCTCGGCTGGATGGCGGGCCCTGCGTGCATCGTCCCGCGCCAGAGCGTCGCACTCTACGACCTCTGCAAGGCCGGCCACTGGGACGAGGCCATGGCGCTCCAGCGCAGGCTGTGGCGGATCAACGAGGCTTTCGCCCGCTTCAACCTCGCCGCCTGCATCAAGGCGGGCCTTGCGATCCAGGGCTACGACGTCGGCGATCCCGTCCCGCCGCAGGCCGCGCTGTCGGCCGAGGCGCGCAAGGTCGTGGAAGCGGCGTTGAGGGAGCTTTCCTAGCCGTCATGGCCGGGCTTGTCCCGGCCATCCACGCCTTGCCCTGTGGCACATAGAACGTGGATGCCCGGGACAAGCCCGGGCATGACGAATCTGTGGGTTTTCCGCCCAAAACCGCGGCTGGCCTCGCATGCCTCGATCCGCTAAAAGGCGGCCGCACTTTGAGGCTTAGAGGACCCCACGGAATGAACATTCTTCCCGGCAATTTGCGTTTCGGAGCGGGCCAGCCCGTCAAGCGTTTGGAAGACCAGCGGCTGCTCACCGGGAAGGGTCAGTTCATCGACGACAAGCCGGAGGAGGGCGCGCTGTGGTTGCATGTGCTGCGCTCGCCGCACGCCCACGCGAAGATCGTCGCGATCGACACCAGCGCCGCCGCATCGATGCACGGCGTCACCGCGATCTATACCGGCGCCGACCTCGTCAAGGACGATATCGGCACCATCCCGACCCTGAGCATCTTCAAGCGCCCCGACGGCAAGCCGATGACGGTGCCGCCGCGCCGCCTGCTCGCCCATGAGATCGTCCGCTACGCTGGCGAAGCGATTGCGGCGGTGGTGGCTGCCTCCCGTGCGGAAGCGCAAAGCGCGGCCGAAGCGATCGTGATCGAATACGACGTGCAGCCCGCGGTGGTCGATCCAGTCGAGGCCGTAAAACCCGGCGCGCCCGTGGTGTGGCCGGAGGCGCCCGACAACATCGTCGGCGCGATGAGCTATGGCGATGCCGCCAAGGCGGACGAGGCGTTTGCCAAGGCTGCGCATACGGTCGAGCTCGACATCGTCAGCCAGCGTCTGGTGCCCTCCGCGATGGAGCCGCGCTCGACCATTGCCGAGATCGACAAGAAGACCGGCCGTCTCCTCCTGCACGTGCAGTCGCAGACCCCGGCCTCCACCCGCGACGTGCTCGCGGAAGCGGTGCTGAAGCGCCCCAAGGACAGCGTCCGCGTGCTGGTCGGCGACATCGGCGGCGGCTTTGGCCAGAAGACCAACCTCTACCCGGAAGACGGCATCGTCGCCTATGCCGCGACCAAGCTGAACAGGAAGATCCGCTGGCGTGGCGACCGCACCGACGAATTCGTCGGCGGTACCCACGGCCGTGATCTCACCTCGACCGCGTCGTTCGCGCTCGACGAGAAGGGCAAGGTGCTGGCCTATCGCGTCAAGTCGATCGGCTGCACGGGTGCGTACTCCTCGGGTGCGGCCAACATCATCCCGCTGGTGCTCGGGCCGTTCGTGCAGACCGGCGTCTACGATCTGCCGCTGGTGCATTTCGAGGTGCAGTCGGTGATGACCAACACCGCGCCTGTCGGTGCCTATCGCGGCGCGGGCCGGCCCGAAGCGGTGTTCATCGTCGAGCGTCTGTTCGACGCGGCCGCGCGAAAAATCGGCATGGATCCGCGTGCGATCCGTAAAGCGAACTACATCAAGCCGGCGCAGCTGCCCTACACCAACGCCGCCGGCCAGGTTTACGATTCCGGCGCCTTCGCGCATATGCTCGACCGTGCCGTGAAGCTGGCCGACTGGGACGGCTTTGCCGCGCGCAAGAAGGCGGCGAAGAAGAAGGGCCTGCTCTACGGCCGCGGGCTCACCTCCTACATCGAGTGGACCGGCGGCCGCGCCCACACCGAGAAGGTCAGCCTGCACGCGACCTCGCAGGGCCGCGTTGTGCTGCATTCCGGTACCATGGCGATGGGGCAGGGGCTGCAGACCACCTACACCCAGATGATCTCCGACACGCTCGGCATTGCCATGGACAAGATCGACGTCGTCCAGGGTGACACTGATCTTGCGATGGGCTTTGGCAGCGTCGGCTCGCGCTCGCTGTTCGTCGGCGGCACGGCGGTCGCGGTCTCATCCAACGATCTGATCCAGAAGGCGCGCGAGAAGGCCGCGAACGTGCTCGAGACCTCGGTCGAGGATATCGAATATCAGGGCGGCATGCTCACCGTGGTCGGCACCGACCGCCGCATCAGCCTGTTCGATCTTGCCGAGAAGGAAGGCGGCGCAAAACTCAGCGTCGATTCCGAAGGTGAGGTCGACGGTCCCAGCTGGCCGAATGGCACGCATATCTGCGAGGTCGAGATCGACCCGGAGACCGGCGTGTCCAAGGTCGTGCGCTACACCACCGTCGACGACGTCGGCGTTGCCGTGAACCCGATGCTGGTCACGGGCCAGATCCATGGCGGCGTCGCGCAGGGCATCGGCCAGGCGCTGTATGAAGGCGTCTCGTATGACGCCGACGGTCAGCTCCTCACCGCGAGCTACCAGGATTACTGCATCCCGCGCGCCGACGACGTGCCGCCGATCGAGGTGACGCTGGACGATTCCGCGCCCTGCCGCACCAATCCGCTCGGTGCCAAGGGCTGCGGCGAATCCGGCGCCATCGGCGGCCCGCCCTGCGTCACCAATGGCGTGATGGACGCACTCGCCGAGCTCGGCATCACCCAGCTCAACACGCCCCTGACGCCGCAGAAGATCTGGAAGGCGATCAAGGACGCGAAGGTGGCGGGCTAGGCGCAACGCATTGTTGCGCGGGCTGTCGCGCCAAACTCAACTGTCGTCCCGGGGCGCGCAAAGCGCGAACCCGGGACCCATAACCACAGGGAGTGGTTGTAGCGCGAAGCAGGTCACTCCGAGTCCCCGTAACCACCTCTTCTTGTGGTTATGGGTCCCGGATCTGCGCTTCGCTTGTCCGGGACGACAGCGGAGTGTGTTGCGCCAGCGTGCTCTCTAAATCCCCAGCATCATCTTCGCGATGATGTCGCGCTGGATCTCCGAGGTGCCGCCGAAGATCGTGTAGGCCCGGCCGTTGAGATATTCCGGCACCACCGTCAGCATCTCCTCAGGCGTCGCCGGCGCGTGGTTGAGCTTGTAGAGCGGGCGCATCGGCTCGACCGCGAGGGCGTCGTGGCCGATTACGTCGACGCCCAGCCGCGTCACGGCCTGCCGGATCTCGCTGTTGCGCAGCTTCAGGATCGACGACACCGCGCCGGGATTCTGCCCGGTCTGCAGCGCCGAGAGGACGCGCAGCTCGGTCATCTCCAGCGCGTCGATATCGACCTCGACCTCGGAGATGCGCGAGGCGATATCGGGACTGTCGATCGCGCGACCGGTCAGATCTGACTCGGCGAGCTCCGCAATCGCCTTCAACCCCTCGCGCAGCTTCGCCGACGCAATGCCGGAGCCGCGCTCGAACTCGAGCAGATATTTGCCGTAGGTCCAGCCTCTGCCTTCGTCGCCGACGCGGTTGGCCACGGGCACGCGCACGTCGTCGAAGAACACCTGGTTGACCTCGTGGTCGCCGCCGATGGTCAGGATCGGGCGCGTCGTGATGCCCGGCGTTGTCATGTCGATGAGAATAAAACTGATGCCGTCCTGCTGCCGCGGCCCGTCGCTGGTGCGCACCAGCGCGAACATGCGGTTGGCGTGGTGGGCATGCGTGGTCCAGATTTTCGTGCCGTTGATGATGTAGTCGTCGCCGTCGCGCACCGCGCGCGTCTTCAGCGACGAGAGATCGGAGCCGGAGCCCGGCTCGGAATAGCCCTGGCACCAATAATCCTCGCCGGAGAGGATGCGCGGCAGATAAAAGTTCTTCTGCTCGGGACTGCCGAAACCGATGATGACGGGTCCCACCATCTTCACGCCCATCACGTTGACATTCGGCACGCCGGCCCGCGCGGATTCGGTCTCGAAAATCCAGCGCTGCGCTGGCGTCCAATTCGGTCCGCCGTGTTCGACCGGCCAGCCCGGTGCGCCCCAGCCCTGCCGGTGCAGCGCGCGCTGCCAGGCCATGCCGATATCAGGGTCGGAGAAAACCGACGGCGTCAGCGCGGTTGCACGCTTCATCTCCTCGGTGAGGTTCTTTGCAATGAAGCCGCGCACCTCGTCCTGGAAGGCGCGCTCCTCGGTGTTGAATGAGAGGTCCATGATGCGCTCCTTGTGTCAGGCCGTGCGGCCGAGCTGGGCGTGGCGGCTGTAATGATGCGCGCTGCCGCCGAACAGCGTGTCGAAGGCGACCAGCCGCTTGAAATAGGCGCCGACCTCGAGCTCCTCGGTGACGCCCATGCCGCCATGGAGCTGGATCGACTGCTCGCCGACGAAGCGCGCGCATTTGCCGATCTTCGCCTTCGCACCCGATGCAGCCCGTGCGCGCTCGACCGGCGGGCTATCTGCCTTCAGCGCGGCGCGCAGCGCCATCGAGCGCGCCTCGTCGACCTGCATCGCCATGTCGGCGAGGCGGTGGCGGATCACCTGGTTGGCGGAGAGCGGCCGGCCGAACTGCTTTCGGATCTTGGTGTATTCCAAGGTTGTGTCGAGCAGCGTCTGCATGATGCCGACGGCTTCGGCACCTAACGCGGCCATGGCGCGATCGACGGCCCATTCGATCGCGGGCAGGGCGTCATGTCCATCGCCGAGCAGGCCGTCCTCCGGCAGCTCGACGCCGGACAGCTCGATATTGCAGGCCCGTCCGCCGCCGAGACGCTCATAGTCGGTGATGACAACGCTGGGCGTCTTCGCCGGCACCAGGAACAGGCCGATGCGGCCCGACGGTCCTTGGTGATCGTGGATGTGTGCGGAGACGATGATCTCGTCGGCGGCGTGGCCGTCGAGCACCGCGATCTTGCTGCCGGCAAGACGCCAGCCTTGCGCCGTCTTGTGGGCGACGGTCGCGACCTTGGCGAGATCGGACCGCGCGGCGCGCTCGGAATGCGCAAAGGCGAGCTTCAGTGATCCGTCCGCGATCTTGGGCAGGCTCGCCTGCTTCTGCGCCGTGCTGCCGCATCTGTCGAGCAGCGCGGCCCCGAGCACGACCGTTGCGACATAGGGCTCGGACACCAGGCCGCGGCCGAAGGCCTCCATGAGAATGCCGGTGTCGACTGTGCCGCCGCCGAGCCCGCCATAGTCTTCGGAGATCGGCAGCGCCAGCCAGCCAAGCTCGGCGAACTGCTTCCAGACCGCCGGGCTGAAGCCGAGCGGGTCGTTCGCCATCTTGCGGCGGTGATCGGCATCGTAGCTCTCGGCCACGAAGCGCTCGGCGCTCACGCGCAGCAGCCGTTGCTCGTCACTCAGGTTGAGGTCCATGTCGTTACTCCGCGGCCGCCGGCGGCTTGCGCACGGAGGGATGCAGTCCGGATGGATCGACCACCATGCCGAACTCCTGAAGATTATGGGCGTGACAGAGCTGATGCAGCGCAAAGGCCTGGTCGATCGCGGCGGGCTGGCCCATCACATCGACCGAGCGATTCACCGCCTCCTTGGTCAGCTTCAGCGCGAAGGACGGCTTTGATGCGATCCGGCGCGCCAGCTCCAGCACCGACGCTGAAAGCTCCGCGCGCGGCACGACCCGGTTGACCATGCCGAGCTGATGCGCCTCCTGCGCACTCCATGCGTCGGCGGTGAACAGGAATTCCTTCGCCTTGCGCGGGCCGAGCTCCCAGGGATGCACGAACCATTCGACGCCGCAGACGCCCATGGTCACCACGGGATCGCAGAACTGCGCATCGTCGCTGGCGACGATGAGGTCGCAGGCCCAGGCCAGCATCAATCCGCCGGCGATGCACTTGCCGTGCACCTCGGCAATGGTCGGCTTTGCCAGGTTGCGCCAACGCCGGGTGATCTGGAGATAGATCTCCTGCTCGCGCGCGAAGCGGCCATGAGCATTGGGCTCCGCGAAGCCACCCCAATTTCCGATCGGCGGAAAATCGACGCCTGCGGCGTTCTTGCCGCCGGGGCGCAGATCGTGGCCGGAGGAGAAATGCGGCCCGTTGCCGGCGAGGATGATCACCTTGACCACGTCGTCCTGCACCGCCTCGTCGAAGGCGGCATTGAGGTCGTAGGTCATCTGCAGGTTCTGCGCGTTGCGCGCCTCGGGCCGGTTCATCACGATCCGGACAATCGCCGGCTCCGGCCGCTCCACGAGGATGGTCTCGAACGAGCTCATCGCGTTCCCCTTGGCGTTTCCGTTCTTGTTTTGCCCAAGTTGACTATGTCGGCCAGGGATAGGCAAGGGGCTTGCGTCAGTCGGCTGCTTTTCGCGCCGCCGGCACAAGATGTCTGGCACCGCGCGCGCTCAATCTGATAGTTTATGCCAGATTTCACCGGGAGGAATTTGATGCGCAAGATCCTGACCGTGCTGGCGGCTCTGGCCTCGCTGAGCCTGACCAATTGCGGCTACAACGCCATCCAGAGCGAGGACGAGCAGATCAAGGGCAACTGGTCCGAGGTCGTGAACCAGTATCAGCGCCGCGCCGATCTCGTGCCCAATCTCGTCAACTCGGTAAAGGGCTTCGCGCAGCAGGAGAAGGATGTGCTGCTCGGCGTCACCAATGCGCGCGCCAAGGTCGGCAGCATCCAGGCGACGCCCGAGGTGCTGAACGATCCCGCCGCCTTCCAGAAATTCCAGGCTGCACAGGGCGAGCTCTCCAGCGCGCTCTCGCGTCTTCTCGTCGTCACCGAGAATTACCCGCAGCTCAAGTCCGATGCGCTGTTCAAGGATTTGATGTCGCAGCTCGAAGGCACCGAGAACCGCATCACCGTCGCGCGCAACCGCTACATCAAGGCGGTGCAGGACTATAACGTCACCATTCGCTCGTTCCCGAGCAACCTCACCGCGATGATGTTCGGCTACAAGGAGAAGCCGAATTTCGCGGTCGAGAACGAAAAGGAAATCTCGACCGCGCCGAAGGTCGATTTCAATCCGGCGCCGTCGAAGTAAGCGCGCGTCATTTTGCGAATGCGCTTCGCCCCACCCACCGCTGTCATTCCCCGCGAAGGCGGGGAATCCAGTACGCCGCGGCTCCTCCGTAGTCCTCTGGCGTCTCTGGAATACTGGATCGCCCGGTCAAGCTGGGCGATGACAACGAGGTTGTGGCGCGCTTGTTCTGCTGTTTCACTGTGCGTTGCCCTCTTGCTCGCGCTTGCACTTACCTTTGCCTTCCCCGCCCTTGCCGATGTCGCCGTGCCGCAACTCACCGGCCGCGTGGTTGACCAGACCGGCACGCTGTCGAGCGGCGACATCGCCGCGTTGTCGCAAAAGCTGCGTGATTTCGAGACGCGCAAGGGCAGCCAAATCGCCGTCCTGATCGTGCCGACGACCCAGCCGGAGACGATCGAGCAGTTCTCGATCCACGTCGCAGACGCCTGGAAGGTCGGCCGCAAGAAGGTGGACGACGGCGCGATCCTCGTCGTCGCCAAGAACGACCGGCATTTGCGCATCGAGGTCGGCTACGGCCTCGAGGGCGCGCTCACCGACGTCACGTCGCGGCGGATCATCGACGAGATCATCACGCCGAAATTCAGGACGGGCGATTTCGCCGGCGGCATTACTGATGGCGTCGATCGCATGATCCGCGTGATCGACGGCGAGCCGCTGCCAGTACCCTCGCCGACTGTGAATTTCGGCAATCTGGACGATATTGCGCCGCTGTTCATTGTGACGCTGTTCGCCTCGATTGGGGTCGGCGGCTTCTTCCGGGCCATGCTGGGGCGGCTGCTTGGCTCATTGGCGACCGGCGGCATCATCGCAGCGCTGACCTGGCTCATTCTCGGGTCGTTTGCAATTGCGCTCGCTCTCGGAGCGCTCGGCTTCGTCATCGGCTTCATCGCCGATCTGTTTGCGGCGATGGCACCAAGCTCGGGGTCGTCGCGCGGCGGCTCGTGGTCGAGCGGCTCCTCGGGAGGTGGCTGGAGCAGCGGCTCGTCGTCCAGCGACAGCGGCGGTTTCAGCGGCGGCGGTGGCAGTTTTGGCGGCGGCGGCGCCTCGGGGAGCTGGTAGCGGTCATGAGCATCAAGCGCATTGCCAGACATCTCGTGCAGCATCATTGGCGGGCGAAGCAAATCTTCCCGCCAAAGGTGCTCGCCCGCATCGAGCAGGCGATCAAGCAGGGTGAGAGCACGCATTCCGGCCAGGTCCGCTTCGTCGTCGAAGGCGCGCTCGACGGGCGACCGCTGTTCCGCAACCAGCCGGCCCGCGAGCGGGCGCTCGACGTGTTTTCGCACCTGCGTATCTGGGACACCGCGCACAACAACGGCGTCCTGATCTATCTCCTGCTCGCCGACCGCGACGTCGAGATCATTGCCGATCGCGGCATCGATGCGAAGGTTGGTGCGGAGGGCTGGGAGAGCATCTGCCGCGCGATGGAGGCCGAGTTCGCCTCCGGCCAGTTCGAGCGCGGCGTGATCGGCGGCATCGCGGCGGTGTCGCGCGAGCTGTCGCGACACTTCCCGCCGCAAGGCCCGCATGCGAACGAGCTGCCGGATGCGCCGGTCGTGATGTGAACGGCGGCCGATGATCCACATTCCGTCATTGTGAGCGTAGCGAAGCAATCCAGAGCCTTTCCGCAGTGCCAGTCTGGATCGCTTCGCTGCGCTCGCGATGACGGTGTCGAGGCCCAGCCATTCCGCGGCCGTTCATCTTCCCCCGCTTACAATTTGTTTCACGCCCGCCACACCGGTTCCACGTTCCCGGCCAAATTCGGCCCCGGATGACTTCCTAAAATTTCGGTAAGCGGGTCCCGAAGTAAGGATTTCGCAAGCAATGAAAGTTACCAAAAGGTCAATCCAGAGTGGAGTATTCGAACTGTGAGCGAACCAATGGCTGAGCAGGCTGCCCAAGAGATCGGCGAACCGACGAGCGTCGTCGAACCCGCCGCGACCGCGCCTGCCGTCGAGGCTGCCGGCATCGAGGCCCCCTCGATCGCCCCCGACCATGAGTCGCCGCCCAAGCCGGATCCCGTCAAGGCAGAGGCCCCGAAGGTCGAGCCGCCCCGGATCGAAGTGCCGAAGTTCGAGACCAAGCCCGAGCCGAAGCCCGGCAAGCTCATCGTCATGGCGCCTTCGGAGCGCTCCTGGGAGCGCGAAGAATTTGCCCCGCATGTGAAGGCGGACGAGCCGCGCGAGACCGACGGCAAGCGCCGCCTGTCGGCGATGGCCGCGGTGGTGGCGATCGCCGCCAGCGTCGGCGCCATCAGCGGCGCGCTCGCGACCGCCGGCATGATGCACTTCGCAGCCCCGGCCCCCGCGCCGGCGCAGGTCGCCGACACCAGCGCGCTGGAATCCTCGGTTGCCCGGATCGATGCCGACGTCGTCGCACTGAAGGCGAACGTCGAGCACACCTCCAAGACTGGCCTCAGCCAGTTCAACCGGGCCAATGACCGCCTCGACAAGCTCGAGAAGGCCCAGGCCGAGCCGATGGCCAAAATCGCAAAGCTGTCCGAGACCGTCGACAAGCTCCGCGCCACGCCGCCCGCGGCCCCCACGCAGGCCGCCGCCGCCGCGAAGGAGACCACCGGCTCGATCGCGCCGACCCAGGTTGCGACCGCCGCCGCCGCACCGGTTCCGGCCCCTGCCGCGCCCAAGACCGAGGTCGGCCGGTTGCCGACGATCGATGGCTGGGTGCTGCGCGACGTCGCCAATGGCGGTGCGCTGATCGAGGGCCGCGGCGGCCTCTACGAGGTCTATGCCGGCGACCCCATCCCCGGAATTGGCCGCGTCGATGCGATCCGCCGTCAGGACGGCCGCTGGGTCGTCGTCACCAGCAAGGGCCTGATCGTCGCCCGCTGAGCGTTCGATATCCGACTTCCACAGAGGCGCTTCACCACCATGTGAGGCGCCTTTTGACTTGAATAGGCCGGCTCACGCGGTGTTACTGAAGGCATGAGCCGCGCGTTGCGAATTCTCTTTGCTGCCGCCGTCTTGCTTGGCGGAACTGTTTCGCTTTTCGCAGCGGACAACGCGCCGTTGACGCGCGGCACCGCGATCATCGATCCCGATCTGCTCCGCAAGCTCGACCAGAACGATTCGCTCACGATCTCGCGCCTGCTATGGCCGGAGCGGAACGCAAACGTTCCGCTGACGACCGATTTGCTGTTCTCGTCGCTCTCCCAGCTCAAGGAGATTCCGCCGGCGATCGACGCGGAGTTCGACCGCTACATCGTCAGGCAGAAGGCGGCGTACCCGACCGAGACCATTGGCGTCGGTGAAGGCTTTGACGTGCAGCTGTTCGATCGGGCCAATCTGAAATCCCGCGACACCCGCTTCGTGCTGGCCGGCATCGTCAATCGCATGGACCGCGCCTACGTCTCGGAGGAGGCGTGCGGCGAGATCAGGCTGATCTATCGGCTGGTGCGTTTCGAGAGCAAGCCGGAAGGTGGCAAGACCGCAACGCGTCTGCCGATGACGTTCAATCTGGTGATGAAGGCACGCGATGCGCGCCAGACCGACGCGAGCGGAAAGCCTGTGACCTGCGCCGAGGTCGCGCGGCGCTGGCTCGACAATGGCGACTGGCAGGGGCTGATCGGCAGCGGCATCTCCCCTTCGGACGCCATGCTCGACCGCATCGAGACCAATATCCAGATCTCGATCGCGCCGAAATCGGCACTGCACGATTTCCGCTCCGACTATCTGCTCAAGGTGTTCAAATATAACGCCGCGACAAAGACGTTTGAGGAATCGACGCTGGAGAACCAGATCGACCGCGACCACATCCTCGCCGACAACGATCTCCGACGTGACTTCAAGGCCTGGCTGCTTGCGCCGGAAAATCTCCGCGAGTTCGATCGCGGCGCGGTGCTGATCCCCGAGACATTCCTGGCCAAGGCCGCGGTGGTGCCGACGCCGGCGGGCCTTGACGCTTCGCCGTTGCAGCCGGAGTTCGGCATGGTGCAAGGGGAGGACAGGGACAACAACAAGGGCGAGCGGGTCTTCACCGACAACGACGTGGTCGGCGCGCTGAAGCAGGCGGCGGCGCGCGGCATCGACATGCAGAACATCCGCTCGGTCGCGGGCTTCCAGCGCCGCCTCAACGACGTCACCTGCGGCGGCTGCCACCAGACCCGCGGCATCGGCGGCTTCCATTTTCCGGGCGTCGACTGGCTGGCGGACAAGCCGTCGAACTCCACCATCGTGCCGGCCTCGCCGCATTTCTTCGGCGACCAGGTCCGCCGCCGCGACATCCTGACCGCATTCGCCGCGGGCAAACGCCCTGATTTCTCACGCGGATTTGCCAGCCGGCCGCAGACCCGGGGCAGCGGGGAGCTGGCCGGCACCGAATATCAGGATGGCTGGGGCGCCCATTGCTCCCTGCAAAGTGCGGGATCGGGAACGCCGGATAAGAGTTTTACGTCATGGAGCTGTGCTAAAGGTCTCACCTGTCAGGCTGCCGCGGCATCGAGCCGCATCGGCATGTGCTTCATCAAGACGCGTTAGCGCGTGATCCGAAAAAGTGTGTAGCGGTTTTTCGAAAAGATCACGCGCCGGATAAAACCAGCAACCGGTTTGGATGACCCATGACTGAGACCAGCGACGCCGACAAGGAGCGCAATCGCGAGATAGCGCGCAATGAGGAAGCCAAGCAGGTCACCGGCAGCAATCCGCGTCAGCACTTGGGCGGTCGCGGTGGTCGTCATCGTCGGCGGGATTCTGTTCACGCTCGGCTGGCTGGCGCTGCGGTAAGCCGCGCTTTCTTTCGTCATGCCCGGGCTTGTCCCGGGCATCCACGTTCCGGTGTCCGCGCTCAAGATCGTGGATGGCCGGGACAAGCCCGGCCATGACGGCTCTGAGAGTTCAGCGCTAACGCTCACTTCGCGTAGTTCGTCATCCGCTTGCCGGGCAGCAGCTCATAGGCCGGTTTCCAGCCGGGCAGCGCGGCCATGCGGCCGAGCCAGGCGTGGATGGCAGGGTGGCTCGCCGCGAAATCGAAGCCGTGCTCGTCGCTCGGATAGTGCAGGTAGGCCATCATCGAGATGTCGGCGACCGTCGGCCTCGCGCCGATCGCAAAGGCATTGTGCTGGAGATGTCCGTCGAGAATGCCGAGGAAGTCGTCGAGCCGCCGGCGAAAATGCTTCAGCACCTGCGGATCGTTTTTCTCAGTGAACGCCCGCATGAAGCGATAGGTCGCCATGTAGCCGGTGAGCTTGTGGTTGTCCCAGAACAGCCAGCGCAGCAGCTCGAACTTCTCGTCCTCGGTCTCGGCGCCGAAACGGCCGTATTGCTCGGCAAGCTTCAGCAGCAAGGGCGCGGTTTGCGTCATCTTCACGCCGTCGACCTCGAGCACGGGAATCTCGCCCATCGCGTTCACGACCTTGCGCCATTCCGCCGTGCGCGTGACGCCGCCGCCGAAATCGGTCCAGACCGGCTCGAACCTCTCGCCGCAAAGCGTCAGCATCAACGCCAGCTTGTAGCTGTTGCCGGATTCCGGGAAGTAGTGCAGGCGGTAGTTGGGCATGAGGGCCTCACGAGACGCGATGTTGCCGTGAGTTTATAGCGAGATCGTCCCACGCCGTCATTGCGAGCGCGGCGAAACAATCCAGCAATGCATCTGGAGACGCGAGCTATCTCCCCACCGTCGTCCCGGACAAGCGCAGCGCAGATCCGGGACCCATAACCACAGGCCGTGGTTTGACGATGACTCGTAGTTACCAGGGAGTGCGACAACCGCTCCCTGTGGTTATGGGTCCCGGGCTCGCGCCTTGCGCGCCCCGGGACGACGGCGGAGTGTGTTGCGCCGCCTTACCCCACCGCCCCCGAACCCCGCAGCTGCTTGATCGCCTTCTCATCGTATCCCGCCCCGCGCAAGATCTCGTCACTGTGCTCGCCGACGGCCGGCGGCTTGCGTGGCTGCACCTTCTTGGCGCCGTCGATCCAGATCGGGCTGGAGATGGTGAGCATGGTGTCGTTCTCGAACGGCACCAGCACCTCGTTGTCGAGCATCTGCTTGTCGTTGGGGATGTCGTCGAGAATGCCGACGATGCCGAACACGAGGCCGTTGCCATCGAGGATCTTGCGCCATTCGGCGAGATCCCTGGTCGCAAAGGTCTCATCGAAAATCTTGATCAGCTCGACCGAGCGGGCGTGACGGTCAGCCTTGGTGGCGAAGCGCGGATCGTCAATCAGGTTCTCGCGTTCCAGGCATCTGGCCAGTATCGGAAACTGCTTCTCCTCACTCAGCAGCGACAGGATCAGCCAGCGGCCGTCCTTGCACTGGTAGTGGTTGGCCACAGCGTTCAGCGCACGTTCGCGCGGCCGCCTCTCGGCGAACTTGGAGCCGCACAGTTTTGCCTGCGCCAGCGTGCCCGCGGCCCACACCCCGTTCGCCATCAGATTGGAGGCGACATGCGAGCCCTTGCCGGTCTTCTCGCGCTGATACAGCGCGGTGACGATCGCACTGTACAGGGCCATGGCGCAGGGATGATCGCCCATGCCTGCGACCGAACGGGCCGGCGTGGTGTCGATGTCAGCGCGGACGAGGTCCATCAGGCCGGAGCGCGCCCAATAGGCGTTGCTGTCGAAGCCGGGCTTGTTGGCCTCTTCGCCCTGTTCGCCATAGCCAGTGAACGAGGCGTAGATCAGCCGGTCGTTGAGATGGGCGAGATGATCATAGGTGATGCCGAGCTTGGCGCGCACCGGCGGCGGCATGTTGGTGATGAAGACGTCGGCCTCTTCCACGAGCTTGTAGAGCACGGCCTGCGCCTCCGGCTTGGAGAGGTCGAGCGCGATGCTCTTCTTGTTGCGGGCCTCCAGCAGCCAGGCGTAATTATGCTCGCTGGTCGGATAGCCTGGAATGTTGGGCAGATTGCGGTAAGGGTCGCCGGCGCCGGGCGGCTCGATCTTGATGACGTCGGCGCCGAAATCCGACAGCACGGTCGCGGCCGCGGGCGCTGCGATGAAGCTCGCGCAGTCCAGAACCTTGAGCCCTGCAAAAATGCCCTTTTCCATCGCGGCGTAGCTCCCTCGCTCTTGTTGTTTCCCGCGCGCTGGAATTGGCGCAGGCCAAGTCATGGCAGCATTAGACCGATGTTTCGCCGGGATGCAACGGCGCCAGGCGCAGGGCTCATTGCTGTGCAGTTCTCAGTCCCGTCATCCTGAGGTGCGAGGCATGGGACGCAACGCGTCCCATCGGGAGCCTCGAAGGATGAACGGCCCGGCTGCATCCCGGCCGTTCATCCTTCGAGGCCTCCGCTATGCTCCGGCGCCTCAGGATGACGGAACTGGCATCGTGCGTTGCTGCGGATGGTTCGAGCTGCGAGCCTCACTCCTCCCCCGCAAGCAGCGCGGCATTACCGCCGGCTGCCGCGGTGTTGATCGTCACGGTCTGCTCGGTCGCAAAGCGTGCGAGATAATGCGGGCCGCCCGCTTTCGGGCCGGTTCCGGACAGCCCGTTGCCGCCGAATGGCTGCACGCCGACCACGGCGCCGATCATGTTGCGGTTGACATAGATGTTGCCGACCTGGACGCGATCGATGATCGCCTCGATGGTGTCGTCGATCCGGGAGTGAACGCCGAGCGTGAGTCCATAGCCGCTGCGCTCGATCGCCTGCAGGACGCGGTCGAGGTTTTCCGCGCGATAGCGCACGATGTGCAGGATCGGTCCGAACACCTCCTCGGTGAGCTGGCCGGCGTCCTTGAGCTCGAAAATGTGCGGGGCGACGAAGCAGCCATCGGGTACAGTACCGGCAAAGTGCAGCCGCGCCTCGCTCTTCATCCGCGCGATATGCGCATCGAGGCGCTGCTTGGCCTCGGCGTCGATCACCGGACCGACATGGGTCGCGACATCTGCGGGGTCGCCAATCCTGAGTTCGCGCGCCGCGCCTGCGATCATCTCGATCATGCGGTCGGCAACATCCTCCTGCACGAACAGCAGCCGCAGCGCCGAGCAGCGCTGGCCGGCGGAGCGGAAGGCCGAGGTCACGACGTCGTCGGCGACCTGCTCCGGCAGCGCGGTTGCATCCGCGATCATGGCGTTGATGCCGCCGGTCTCCGCGATCAGCGGCACGATCGGCCCGTCCTTGGCGGCAAGCGTCCGGTTGATCAGGCGGGCGACCTCGGTCGAGCCGGTGAAGACAACGCCGGCGATGTCGGCATGCGCGGTCAGCACGGCGCCGATGCGGCCGTCGCCGGTGACGAGATGCAGCGCGCTCTTGGGAATGCCGGCTTCGTGCAGCAGCGCTACGGCCTCGCGGGCGATGCGCGGCGTCTGCTCGGCGGGTTTTGCGACGACGCTGTTGCCGGCCATCAATGCCGCCGTGACCTGGCCCAGGAAGATCGCCAGCGGAAAATTCCACGGCGAGATCGCGACGAAGGCGCCGCGCCCGCGCATGGCGAGCGCATTGCTCTCGCCGGTCGGGCCCGGCATGGCGGCATCAACGCCGAACAGCTTTCGACCCTGCGCGGCGTAGTAGCGGCAGAAGTCGGCGGCCTCGCGCAGCTCCGATAGCGCATCGTCCAGCGTCTTGCCGCCCTCGGCTTGCAGCAGCGCGATGAAATGGGCGCTCCGGCTCTCCAAGAGATGCGCGGCCTGCTCCAGTGTGGCCGCGCGCGTGGCCGCCGGCGTTCGGCTCCAGGCGGCAAAACCGGCGCGCGCAGCCGTCACCGCCGCGTTGGCCTGGCCCGGCGTTACGTCGGCGATGGGCTTGAGGCCGGCTGTCTCGGCCTTCACGTCTGCCAGCAACCGGTCGAGCGCCGCGCGCGCGCCGAATTCAACGCCGCGTGAATTGCGCCGCTCCGGCGCGAACAGATCGCCCGGCAACGGAATTTTGGGATGGGCCGCCGCTTGCGGCCGGACGATGGCATCGGCCGGACGCTGCAACAGCGCCACAACCGGCACGCGATAGTCGGCCGCCTGCGCCACGAACGACGAGTTGGCGCCGTTCTCCAGCAGCCGCCGCACCAGATAGGCGAGTAGGTCGCGATGGCTGCCGACCGGGGCATAGGTACGATAGGCGATGTCGGGGTGATCCTTGGCGAGCTGTTCGTAGAGCGCCTCGCCCATGCCGTGCAGGCGCTGGAATTCGAAGCCGCCGCCATCTTGCGCAAGCTCCAGCACGGTCGCGACCGTCAGCGCGTTGTGGGTGGCGAATTGCGGGAAGATGCGCGGCCGCAGACTCAAAAGCTTCGAAGCGCAGGCGACGTAGTTCAGATCCGTCATCGCCTTGCGCGTGAACACGGGATAGCCGTCCAGCCCGCGCTCCTGCGCGCGCTTGATCTCGGTGTCCCAATAGGCGCCCTTGACCAGCCGCACCATCAGCTTGCGGTCATGCGCGCGTGCCAGCGCGTCGACATAGTCGATCACGGCGCTGGCGCGCTTCTGATAGGCCTGGATCGCCAGGCCAAAGCCGTCCCAGCCGCTGAGCGAGGGGTCGGCGAGCGTCGCCGCGATCACGTCGAGCGACAGCTCCAGCCGGTCGGCTTCCTCGGCATCGACGGTGAAGTTCAAATCATGGGCCTTGGCGCGCTGCGCCAGGTCCAGCAGTTGCGGCACCAGCTCGCTCATCACGCGCGCACGGCTGATCGCCTCGAAGCGCGGATGCAGCGCCGACAGCTTGACCGAGATGCCGGGCCGGTCGGGCAGGGGATGGCTGCCCGCCGCCTTGCCGATGGTCTCGATCGCACTGGCATAGGCGTCGAAATAACGCCTGGCGTCCGCCGCGGTGCGCGCGCCTTCGCCGAGCATGTCGAAGGAGTAGCGCGTCTTCTGACCGGAGCGCGGACGGCCTCGCTCCAGCGCCTGCTCGATGGTCTCACCCAGCACGAAATGATTGCCCATCAGCCGCATCGCCTGGCGCGTGGCGGTGCGCACCGCCGGCGCGCCTAGCCGCTTCACCAGCCGGCCGATGGTGCCGTCGGGCGTCTCGCCGGGCTGGATCACCCGCGCCGAGAGGCCGAGCGCCCAGGCTGAGGCGTTGACCAGGAAGGCCGTCGACTTCGTCTCGTGGTGGATGAAGTCGCCCTCGCCGAGCTTGTCCTCGATGAACTGGTCGGCGGTGCGCGCGTCGGGCACGCGGAGCAACGCCTCGGCCAGCACCATCAGTGCGAGCCCCTCCTTGGTCGAAAGCGCGAACTCCCGCAGCATGTCCTCGACCCCGCCAAGCCGGTCGTCGCGCTTGCGGATCGCCTCGATCAGCCGCGTCGCGGTGCGGTCGATCCGCGCTTCCTGCGGCGGGCCGAGATGCGAAGCCGGCAAGAGCCGCGCGGCAATCTCGGCATCATCGGGCGCGTAGGGGGCAGTGAAGGGCGGCGGGATGTTCGGCATGGCGTGTCCTGTGGCTCAAATTCAGGATAAGGCCCGCTAGACCGTAGTTCGATAGACAAATTAGCCATTTTGCCTTAGAAAATGAAGATCTTTTGTATATTGGCCACATAAAATATGGAACTCGATCGAACCGACCGGAAGATCCTCTCAATTCTGCAGCAGGACGGGCGCATCGCCAATGTCGAGCTCGCCGAACGCATCGGGCTGTCGCCGACCTCGGTCGGCGAGCGGTTGAAGCGGTTGCAGCGGGAGGGCTTTGTCGAGGGCTATGGGGCGCGGCTCAATCCGCACCGGCTCGGCCTGGGTCTTTTGGTGTTCGTCGAGGTGCTGCTCGACAAGACCACGCCGGACAATTTCGAACGGTTCGCGCGCGCGGTGAAACTCGCACCCGAGGTGCTGGAGTGTCACATGGTTGCAGGCGGCTTCGACTATCTTGTGAAGGCGCGGCTTGCGGACATGACCGCCTATCGACGCTTCCTCGGCGAGACGTTGCTGTCGATGCCGGGCGTGCGCGAGACGCGAACCTATGCGGTGATGGAAGAGATCAAGCGCGACGCACCATTGCCGGTGGACTAACGAAGGGCCGTCGCGATTGTCATTGCTGTGGCGTTGAACGAGCGGTCTTCGCGGGAAAATAGCTCTCCGTGTGCAATCGCAACGCCTGTCGTCGAATGCACTGGCCGTCTTCAAAAATTTTTTTGGCCCGGCTCCCGGACAGATCCGGGAGGCAGCAAAGGCTGCCGGGCTTATACTTTGAGGTTCTCTGCGGAGGTCTTGCCCCGGTTTGCGATCTCTTCGTATTCCACCGTCTGTCCTTCGTTCAGGGACGACAGACCGGCTTTCTGCACTGCCGAGATATGCACGAACACATCCTTGCCGCCCGACGCAGGCTGGATAAATCCATAACCCTTCGTCGGGTTGAACCACTTGACCGTACCTTTAGCCATCACGTCTTCTCCGCGGGTCTTCCTCCGAGATCTCGAACCGCCAGTCCCCGCCAACCGGCCGGTTCGGTCCTAACAGGATACGCGGAATGTGGCCGGCTTGGTAGCTCAAACCATATCGGCATTTCGCCGAATTCCGCTCAACTTCGCAGCGTTTTTGCCGATTTTGCCCGTTTCGCGGTCAATTGATCGGCACGCCGCGCGCCATCTGTCAATAAGTCGCGGCCAGATAATCGACGATCTTGCCGACATCGGCATCGTCGATCGGGGCGCCATAGACCTTGATCATCTTGGTCACCTCGGCCTGCCAAAAACCTTTCTTGTCCTTCATCGGCGGTTGCGTGTTGACGTAATCGGCCGAGTGGCAGGCGCTGCAATTGCCCTGCACCACCTCGAGATTGGGGCCTGGCTTGAAGGCCGCGACCTCGTCGGGCGTCTTGTAGTTGATCGGCGCTGCAAGTGCCGAACCGACCATTGCGGCGACGGCGAGTGAGATGGCGAGGAGAACGGTGCGCTGCATGATCATTCTCCCTCAGGCCACGGTGACGCGGACGGTTTCGACGACGTTGCGTAGATAACCCGCCGGGTTCCAGCGTGGCGCATCCGGCTGGGTCTCGCCACCATTGCCGGTGGCGCGCACCTTGAGCTCGTGGGCGCCCGCCGCGAGCTTCACCGGCAGCTTCCATTCACGGAATGAGTATTTGCCGAGATCCTTGCCGAGCTTGGCGCTGACCCAGGTCTTGCCGCCGTCGGTGGAAACCTGGACGTCCTTGATGCCTTTGCCGCCGTCGAAGGCGATGCCGCGCAGCGTCGTGCCGCCGGCCTTCAGCTTGGCGCCATCGGGAACGCTGGTGATGAAGGATCGGATGGTGAAGCGGTTGATCGGGATCGTCGCCTTCGGCGCGGTGCCCGGCTCGACCGCATTGTTCGGCGTATCCGGAATGCGATAGGCCGACTTCATCCAGAAGCCGTCATAGACATTGTCGATGACGGTGATCTCGTTGAGGTGCTTGACCCAGTAGGTGCCGTAATAGCCGGGCACGATCAGGCGCAGCGGAAAGCCGTTGAGGAACGGCAGGTCCTCGCCGTTCATGCCATAGGCCAGCATCACCTCGCCGTCGGTGGCATGATCGAGATCGAGCGCCTTGACGAAATCCGGCGTCTTGTCGCTGACGGGGCCGTCCATGCCGTTGAAGGTGACCTGCTTGGCGCCGCTCTGCACGCCCGCCATCTCCAGCACGGCCTTCAGCGGCACGCCACGCCAGCGCGCATTGCCCATCGCGCCGTTGGCGAGCTGGCCACCGGCGACACGCGGCTCGGAGAAGCCGCGGCTGTTGCCGGAGCACTGGTTGACGGCGACGATCTCGGTCGCCTTCATTTTCCTGATGTCCTTGAGCGACAGCTTGAGCGGCTTGTCGACCTTGCCCTTGACCTCGAGCGTGAACTTGTCGGGATCCAGATTGTAGGGCAGGTCCGAGAGGTGATAGCGGACGAAGAACGCGTTATTCGGCGTGATCGGACCGTCGTTGAAGATCGCGAACGGTGTCTCGAGCTGCGGCGGCCGGCTGGTCAGGCCGATCATCGGCCGCTTCTGCGGATATTTCACCAGCGGCCGTTCGCCATTGGCGAAGGGAAGCGTGACGGTGTCGAGTGCCAGCGCCTTGGTGGAATTCAGTGTGGCCGCCATAGCGGCAAGGCCCGCTCCTTTGAGCAGGTCGCGTCGATCGAACATTCTCGTCTCCTCCCGGAGCTTTTCGTTGGACCGCAGTCATCACCGCGATCCCGCACTCATCTGTCGCAACGATTGAGATGAAGTCAATTCGTGCTTTCGCAGCAGGCCCATGTCGCTGCGTTGCAGCAAGGCGGTGTTACGCGGCGACGCGCGTGCCGATATCAACCAGCGCCGACAGCTGCCTCGTATCCGCAACGACGCGCACGGCCAGGGGCTCGTCGCGGCCGCGGATCGCGACCTCCTGCTGCGGCAGCGCATCGTCGGCAAGGCCGGCGGTACGGCGAACCTCCTCCGAGACGATCGCCTCGCAGGCCAGCGTCTTGGTCATGTCCTGGAGCCGGGCCGCGACGTTGACGGCATCGCCGAGCGCGGTGAAGACGATGTGATCGCGATAGCCGATGTCGCCGATGATGACCTCGCCGCCGTGAATGCCGATGCCGAAGCGGATCGGCTGGCGGAGATCGTGGCTCAGGAGCTCGTTGAGTTCGTCGATATGCGTGGCGATGCCGGCGGCAGCCTTCAGCGCTTGCCGGCAGGCGGTTTCCGGATCGGCTGACAGCCCGAACAGCGCCAGCATGCCGTCGCCGACGAACTGGTTCGGCTGGCCGCCGTTCTCGATCACGGCCCGCGAGACGGCGCCGAGGAAACGGTTGACGATGAAAACGGTGTCGAATGGCAGCCGCTTCTCGGCAAGCTGCGTCGAACCGCGCATGTCCACGAACAGGCTGACGAGGTAACGCTCCTGGCCGATTCTGGCCGACGTCGAGGCCTGCCCGTCCGCCGAATGCGTGTGGGGCGTGAACAGCTGGAAGAACGAGAGGTCGGAGTCCGGCCGCAGCTGGCAGGCAAGCCGGATCGAGGGATCGGCGGTGCCGACGCGCGCGAGCACGAAGGCCTCGCGTTGCGACGGCTCGGGCAGGGCGGCATGGTCGCCGATGATGCGGATGCGGCAGGTCGAGCAGCGGGCGCGGCCGCCGCAGACGCTGGCATGCGGCACATTGTGGCGCAGGCTCGCCTCCAGCACGGAGAGACCCTTCGGCACGCGCACCGTCTTGCCGTTGCCGTAGGACAGCGCGATCATGCCGCGGCGCCGTTCGCGCAAGGCGCGCACGCCGCGCGCCGCCAGCGCCAGTCCGAGCAGGCCGACATAGCCGATGGTGAGGCCGCCGGTGATGCGGTCGAGCGTCGCGGCTTCCGCGGTCGAGCCGAGCTGGCGGCGGGTGAGATTGTGCGTGCGCCATTCGCCGTCGTCGACCTCGATCTGGACACTGCGTCCGCCCTGGTAGACGCCGAGCAGCGACAGCGTCGGGATCAGCACGGCGGCGGCGAGCAGATAGGGCGCGGCGCGCGCGAAGAACGGTTTCAGGCGCAGCCAGAAATAGATGCCGATGCAGCCATGGACCCAGGCGATGATCAGCAGGATCGTCATGGTCCAGATCCGGTTCGAGGTGACGAAGAACAGATAGAGTTCCTGCGGATAGAGTTTTTGGTGCCCGTACAGCGTGTAGCCAAGCCGGACGCCGATCACATGGGCCATGACGAGGGCGGGGATACTCAAGCCCAGCACGAGCTGGAGCGGCTCGATCGTCCGCCAGCGGAACTGGCGGCGCTGATAGAGCGCGTAGATGCCGAGCCCCATATGCGTGAGCGCGGCCGTATAGAACACGATCGCGATGGGGAGGAACCGCCAGAACGCCGTGTGGTAGTAGACCCCGATCTCCATGGCATCGACCGAGATGTTGCCGAGCGCATGGTTGAGGAAATGGCTCACCACGTAGGAGAACAGGATGACGCCGCAGACCAGCCGAACCTGCCGCATGCTGGTCGCGCGGGACAGTTCGGACAATCGTGAGGATGCAGTGGCCATGATTCGGTTGTATCAGTTCATGAAGGAGAACAGCCAGCGTAGCGTTTAATTCCAGGGGCGGACAGCTGGCCTGATCACATGCGCGGCAAGGTTACGATATCGTAGGGTGGGCAAAGGCGCGCGCCACACCCACCGCTGTCGTCCCGGACAAGCGCCGCGAAGCGGCGCGCCGATCCGGGATCCATATCCACAGGATCGGATTTGACGAAGACTCGTGGTTACCAGTTCGTGCCACGACTCCTCCCTGTGGCTATGGGTCCCGGGCTCGCGACTTCGTCGCGCCCCGGGACGACATCGGTGTTTGCGGGACCACCCCCCGCATTGACTCCCCCTCCCAGGTTGGCGAAAAGCGCGGCCGTGACGACAGCCCCTGATATCACCGTGTCCCCAGCCGGCGCCGCGCGCCGTCCCCTCGTTATGGCCGTGCTTGTCATCGCCGCGATGACGCTGCTGCGGATCGTCTACGCCTCCGCGATCGAGCTGCGCACCGACGAGGCCTATTACTGGACCTGGTCGAAGGAGGGAGCGCTCAGCTTCCTCGATCATCCCCCCATGATCGCCTGGTTCATCCGTTTTGGTACCGCGATCTTCGGCGACACCGTGCTCGGCGTCCGCTTCGGCGGCATCGTCGCGATGCTGGTGACGCAGCTGCTGCTGGCCGACATCGTCCGCCGCCTCACTCATGATGCGCGCGCCATCATGTTCGCGGTGCTGATGCCGGAGGCTGCGCTCTACTACGGCCTGCTGATGGCCAAGGTCGCGCCGGACGTTGCCATGATCCCGTTCGCGGTGGCGATGACGTGGTCCCTGGTCCGGCTCGCGCAGGGCGGCGACGGACGCTGGTGGCTGGCGGCCGGCCTGTTCGCCGGACTGTCGATGCTGTCGAAATTCACCGCGATCATGTTTGCGCCGGCGGTCGCCGCGTTTCTGCTGGTGCCGGATTGGCGCTGGCGCTGGCTGCGCAGTCCTTACCCCTATCTCGCGGTGCTGATCGCGATCGCGGTGTTCTCGCCGGTGCTGATCTGGAACGCGCAGCACGACTGGGCCTCGTTCCGTTTCCAGGGCGTGCGGGCCACCGCCAATTACGGCATCTCGCTGCGCACGATCGGCGACTACATCGGCCTGCAATTTGGCCTGGTCGGCTTCGTCATGCTGCCGGTCGTGCTGTCAGGCCTCGTGATGACGGCGTGGCGCGGCTATCGCACGCGCGAGCCGGTCGCGATCCTGCTGTCGACCGCGGTACTGGTGCCGTTCCTCTATTTTTTCTTCAAGTCGACGACGCTCAGGGTCGGCGACACCTGGCCGATGTTCATGTGGCCGGTCGGCTTTGCCGCCGCCGCGGTCAACCTCGTCATGCTGTCGCGCGAGGGCTGGTCGGCGCGGATGATCCGGTCGAGCATTTTCTGGCTCAATACGGCGGTCGTCTCCGGGATCGCCTTCGTCGTCATCGTGTTCCTGTACTACGTCGCCGCGCCCTGGAATCTGCTCGGCAAGATCGACCCGATCGGCGCCGAAGCCGGCTACGAGCAGGTCGCTGCGCGTGCGCAGGCCGCGCTCGACGAGACCGGCGCGACCTGGATCGCGACCACGGACTATCGCACCTACGCGATGATGCGCTGGCTGTTCAGGGGCCGCGTGCCCGTCGTCGAGATCAACGAACGCGGCCGCTTCCAGGATTTTCGCGATCCCGGCATGGATCGGATCAGCGGGCATGCGGGCATCTATGTCGGGCGAGAGCCGGACAATCGCGCACCGGTGTGGGGATCGATCCCGACGAAGCGCGAGCAGCTTGGCCAGGTCGAACGTCGCTGGCGCGGCGTTCTGACGGACACCTATGTGATTGAGAAGCTCACCGGCTGGACGCCGGAACTCTCGCCGCCAACGGATTCGCCGCTGTTTCAATGGCGGGTGCTGGCGGCGGAATTCGAGAAACGTACGCTCGCCTAGCGAGGCACCCTTCTTTCCTCCTCCCCTTGTGGGCTCCCAAAGGCAAACGAGGCCACGCGTTGAAGCGGCCTGGCGTGGCATGAGAACAACATACAAACAGAAATCCGAGCTGATCGCTTAGCTGCAACCAGCATTTTTCCCGACATTCACAGGCCGCCATCCCAGATTACCACCCGCTCAAGCATTTAAGCCACTAAGCTGGAGCTATCGTGACGAAACATATTTTCTCTTATTGATATTATCTGCGGGGATAGGACATGTTTGATGTCTATCGCAATGGCAAGCGGGACTTCCTCGTCGTCAGCAACGGCTCTCCGATGCCCGCGCTCTACTCTTCCAACAAATGGCGCAAGAGCAGAGCGAGAGTTCTCAAGGTCAGCGACGAGATCAGGGCAGCCGTCCAGGAGCGAGGTTATTATCTTGGCAGCGTGCGGGTGACCAAGAAGGACCTGATCCACACCGGGTGCACCGTTGCCGATACGACATCGGGCAATCTCTGAACATCCGGCCGACTAGGCCGCCAACCGCGCCAGCCCGGCCTCAATCACGACGATGTCTTCCTCGATCTGCCGGATGGTACTCCTGCAGTCGATCCCGGTACATGCATCGAGATCTGCGATAAGTTTGCGGCGCTGTGTCCGAAGCTCATCAAGAGCTGCTTGGTCCCTGAGCGAAACGTATCCCTCCACGATCAGCTCAATTGCACCTGCCACCATCAAACTCCCCACGCCTTGTTAGCCCCGTCAAGGCACTCCCCGACCAAGCGAGGATCGAGCGTGCCAATTGGTTATGCGATTCAATCCCGCGCACTGAGTTCTTCCAGAACAACGCGCCTCCGCAACTCGTGTGCAGCAGCGGTCAAACGAGACCCCGCGATCAGCCCGAGCCGCCTCAATCTTGGCAGAGCGACGGCGTCGCACAGCTCGATGGAGAGCCCGGCTCCCAATATCGCAATGGCGCGTTGCTCCTCCGCATCGAGATCAGTCCAGGGAATGCCCTTCATCACCGGCCTCAAATCGTCCAGTGCACCTCAAAATCCAAACGCGCGCCTGATTTGCCGCAGCATATCCATGGCCGCGTCGGTGTACCGACCGTTGGTCAGGTATCGATCCAGTTGCAGTGTGCTGATCAGCGCCACAAGCGCTGCCATTAAGCCCTTAAACATTGGGCCTCTCCTGAAAGAGACCGCCAACCGGGCGTGTCGAAATATTGAACCGTTTTCAGAATGCGCGCCGCATATGGCGGCCTAATATGCAAATGGTGACATTGACTGGTAACCAGTTTCTTAACGGGTTGATGCGCCGTGGTATGGGGCGGCCAGAGGCTGACTTGAAAGCGACGACTTGGATTGCCGCCTCCTTGTGCTCAGTTGCCATAAATCGCGGCAGATAATCTCCCAATACTCGAAAGGGCTAACTCGATAGTTCGCTTGCGAGGCGCGGCTTGACTGAGCAAGGTCATTCTACCGGACCATTGCCCTTTAACCCCGTCCGGGTCTGCCTCAGATCAGCCGGCGAGGGGTGACATTCCGCTCGTTGGCTCGATTGGATGGCACTCAGCTGCTCGGAGCCTTTCGTGTGGTCCTTTGCTGTTGCGGCACTGTTCCTGGCGCTGTTGGTGTTTGGTGCGGTCGGGTTTATCATTGTCAGCTTCGACTTTCCCGATGAACCGCGAGCTTAAGCTTCGCTCATTCAGGCGCCGCGCCATGTGTTGGTCCGGCGAATGGCGCGAACGGTGGCGCGAATAGCACCGCTACTCCTCGTCCTTCTTCCGCAGCAGATCCGTCGCGAGGTCCGACAGTTTTGGCGGCGGCAGCGCCGCGAACGGCAACGGCCGCGTCACGTCGATCGCGGCCAGACCCAGCCGTGCGGTCAGCAATCCGTTCAGCACACCTTCGCCGAGCCGCTGCGACAGCTTTGCCGCGATGCCGTGGCCGAGCATCTGCTGCACCAGGCTGTCGCTCGCGGCCATGCCGCCGGTGATGGCGAGATGGGCGATCACGTGGCGGAGCAGGCGGATCATGCCGAGCGCGCCGGGGCGACCGCCATAGAGAAAAGCGAGCTGACGGATCAGGCGCAACGCGGCCACGAACACGAACAATACGTCGATCGCCGCGCGCGGCGAAACTGCGGTCACGATCGAGACCTTTTGCGCGGCCGACGACACCAGCCGCCGCGCTTCCGCATCCAGTGGCGACATCAATTCGCGTTCGGCAAGCCGGATCATGTCGGCGCCGTCGATGATCTCTCCGGTGTGGCTCTCCAGCGTGGCGCGGGCGCGCGCAAGCTGCGGATTCTGGTGCGCGATCTTGAGCAGGTCCTGCACGATGACGCGGCTCTCCTTGCGGTCGTCACTGGCAAGGACTGCGGCGGCGCGCGCGTGCAGTTTCTCGATGGTTGCAAGGCGCGCCAGACCAAAGGCCTCGCGCCCGATCACCACCGCGAGCGCCAGTGCGGTGACGAAGCCGAATGCGAGGCCGACGAAGCCGAGCGTTTCGCTGCGCGCAAACAGATCCTCGATCAGACGGACCACGCCGAGCCCGGTGCCGAGCAGCGTCAGCCCGCCGAGCCCGGACCAGAACAGCGTGCCCCAGGGAAAGCCGCGACGCGCCGGGAGCGCGGCCTCGATCGGCACTGGCAGCGCCTGCGGATCGTGCTCCGGCGTGATCTGGATCGTGGCGCGTGCGAGCCGGCTGGTCTCCTCGGCTTCGGTGACGACGACGCCGGGATCGTCGAGCCGGAACGTCGCCGGCCGCCGCGGCTTGGATCGGTCGTTCATGACAGCTTGTCTCCGATCAGGAACTGCAGGGCACGGTCGAGGCGGATGTGTGGCAGCGCCGGCTCGTCATTGCCTTCGCGTTCGAGCTTTGGCGGACGGAAGCGCAGGAAGCGAAAATCGCTCTTCTCGGCGGCCTCGGTCGAGAGGCCGCGGAATGCGCCGGTGCCGTTGAACAGCGGCTCGGGATCCGGCGGCAGGTCACCCGGAAAGGTCGCAACCTCGGTGTTGCCGTCGAAGAACTCGCCGCCGGCGCTTTCGCCGGCCGCCGGCGTTCCCAGGATCGACGGCAATTTGTCGCGGCCATGCGCGACCTGGGCCTCGCGCGTGGCGCGAACGGCGGCGAGCGCCACCACGTCGATCTCCGCGCCGGTATCTTCCGCGCGCACCACCGCGCGGGTGACCGCGCGGCGCAGCACCGCCTCGAGCCGGTCGTGACTGGAATGATGCAGATGGTCCGCCTTGGTCGCCGCGAACAGGATGCGGTCGATACGCGGCCGGAACAGGCTGGAGAGGAACGTGCTGCGGCCGATGCGGAAGCAGTCGAGAATTCCGGCAAGCGCGGCTTCGAGATCGTGCAGCGCTTCGGGGCCGGAGTTGAACGCGGCGAGGGCATCGGCCAGCACGATCTGGCGATCGAGCCGGGCAAAATGATCGTGGAAGAACGGCCGCACCACGACGTCCTTGTAGGCCTCGAAGCGGCGGACCATCATCGCCCACAGCGATCCCTCCGGTGCCTGGCCGCCCACGGGCACGTCGAGCGGCGCAAAAGTCAGCGCCGGCGTGTCGGCGAGATTGCCGGGCATCAGGAAGCGGCCGGGCGGCAGCAGGCTCATCGCGAAGCGCTCGTCGCGGCAGGCGCGCAAATAGCCGGTGAAGAGCCTTGCCGCCGTCAGCGTCGCCTGCTCGTCCTCGCGCGCCTCGGGCTTGAGCGTCGCGAGATGCGCGTGCCAGTCCGCCGCAAGATGCGCGCGCGGCGCCTCGCGCGACAGCGCGAGGCTTTCGGCCGACCATTGCTCATAGCTTTTCTGGAGCAGCGGCAGGTCGAGCAACCATTCGCCGGGATAATCGACGATGTCGAGCGTCAATGTGCGGTCGGCGCCGTTCTGGCGCTGATAGTCGATGACGAGCCTGAGTTCGCTGATGTCGACGGTCGAGTTCGGCCAGCGCCGCTCCTCGATCAGTGCGCGCAAATGGTTCTCATAGGCGAAGCGCGGCACCGCGTCGTCCGGCTGCGGCGCCAGATGCGCCCGCGCGATCCGGCCCGAGGCATAGGCCTCGAACACCGGAAAGCGGCCGCCGCGGGTGAGGCCGTGGATCAGCGCGGTGATGAATACGGTCTTACCGGCCCGTGACAGGCCGGTGACCCCGAGCCGCACCGTCGGGTTGAAGAAGTGCTCGCCATAGTCGATCAGCGCTCTTGCCGACAGCCGCGCTTCTTCGACCATATCCTGGAAACTGAATGCCATATGAACGTGATTGATCCCGGGCGGGCGGAATTGTGAGACTGTTCACAAAAGTGGCATTCGCGTGAGGAAAATCAAGCTTCATACTTCCACCGCCTTTATCGGCAAATCAGTCGTTTGAACGACGCGCCGATCTCGAAAGACCCCTACAAGAGGGCATTGCCTGAGTCCTTGCGGATTGCCATGACCGTCTTCCAGCTGAAACAGCTCGCATCCACCTCCGTGCACGCCGCGGCCGACGCGATCGGCTGGAACTACGACCGTGCCGAATTGATCGCGGACGGCGTGATCCACGCGATCGGCGTGTTCTGCGGCATCGTCGCCGCCACGGTCCTGGTGGTGCTGACGGCGGTTTATGCCGACGCCACCAACATCGTGGGGGTTTCGATCTATGTCGCCGGCCTGCTCTCGATGCTGGTGCTGTCGGCGACCTATAATCTCTGGCCGGTCTCGCCGGCAAAATGGCTGCTGCGGCGGTTCGACCATTGCGCGATCTATCTGCTGATCGCGGCGACCTATACGCCGTTCATCCTCGAGGTGAGGGACAGTGTGTTCGCGCTGGTGCTGCTCGGCGGCGTCTGGTGCGTCGCGATCCTCGGGATCGTGCTGAAACTTCTCTACCCCGGCCGGTTCGACCGCGTCGCGGTCGGCATCTATCTGGCGATGGGCTGGAGCGGCGTGATGGTCTACGACGCCGTGGTCAAGGCGCTACCTGCGCTGGTGCTGGGCTTCATCCTTGCGGGCGGCCTGCTCTACAGCTTTGGCGTGATCTTCCATGCCTGGCGGCGGCTGCGCTTCCAGAATGCGATCTGGCACGGCTTTGTCTTGGCCGGCGCGGCGTGCCATTATACCGCGGTGCTCGACCTCGTGTTGAGCTGAGCAAGATCCGCGAAGCGGAATTAGCGAAGCGGTATAAGATGGCGAAGCGCTATCCGAAAAGAGAAGCGCTACAACAAGACAAAAGAGGAGACGTCGCATGCAGGTGACCGGCAAGGTCGTGGTCGTCACGGGCGGCGCAAACGGCATCGGCAAGGCGCTGTGCGAGGCCTTCCACAAGGCGGGTGCCGCCAAGGTTGTCGTCGCGGACATGGACGCCGCCAATGCTAGAGCCGTCGCCGCCACGGTGGATGGAGCGGCCTTCAGATGCGACGTCGCGCAGGAAAAAGAGATCGCCCACGTCATCGAGGAGACCGAGCGGCAGTTCGGGCCGATCGAACTGTTCTGCTCCAATGCCGGCATCGGCGGCGGCTTCGATCCGATGTCGGTCAATGCCGGCGGCGCCTCCGACGAGCCGTGGCAGCGGAGCTGGGCGATCCATGTCATGGCCCATGTCTATGCGGCGCGGTATCTCATTCCCCGTATGAAGGCGCGCGGCGGCGGCTATTTCCTCAATACGATCTCGGCCGCGGGCCTGCTGTCGCAGGTCGGAAGCCCCGCTTACTCCACGACCAAGCACGCCGCGGTGGGTTTTGCCGAGAATCTCGCGATCTCGCACAAGGCGGACAATATCAAGGTCTCGATCCTCTGCCCGCAGGGCGTTGACACCAACATGCTGCGCTCGATCCCCAAGGGCCCGCAATCCGGCGACGGCGACCTTACGCCGGAGCAGGTGGCGAAAGACGTGCTCGCCGGCCTCGAGCAGGAGACGTTCCTGATCCTGCCGCACCCGCAGGTGCTCGGCTACATGCGCAAGAAGACCGAGAATTACGACCGCTGGATCGGCGGCATGGCCAAGATCCAGGCGAAGATGCGGGAGGAGTTCGGGAAGTAGGGTAGGCTAGTGCCACCCGCACCGCTGTCATTCCCCGCGGAAGCGGGGAATCCAGTACGCCGCGGCCTATCGAGGAATCACAGCCGTCTCTGGAATACTGGATCGCCCGCCTTCGCGGGCGATGACACCGAGAGCGGGGCTACGCCGCCGACTCCCCCTCACCCTCCATCCGGCTCTGCCGCAGCGCCCGCGCATAGAGCATCATGCCCTCGCGCACCGTGCGCTGCTCGGCCTCCGTCAGCGCGGCCAACGCGCCGCGCACCTGCTGGCGGCCGAACGCGTGCAGCGCCTCCAGCGTGCGCCGGCCCTTCGCCGTCAGCGACAGGAGCTTGCTGCGCGCATCGGCCTCATCAGGCGTCTCCCGCAGCTCGCCGCAATCGACCAGCTTGCGCACCATACGGCTGACGCTGGATTTCTCCAGCCGCAGGAAATCGCCGAGCTCGCCCGAATTCATCGGGCCGCGGATCCCGATCTCCAGGATCGTGTGCACCGCCGAGGGCGGATAATCCGAGGCCGCCACTGTCGCATCCATGAAGCCGAGCTCACGCACCATCAACCGCGAGGCGGCGCGGATGTCGTCGATCAACGCAAGCTCGGCCATCTTGACTCCCGGTATATAGTTGTATCATACAACTATATACGCGCAACGTCGCGCGCAAGCGTTTTGGAGTGAGCCATGAGCGGAATTTTGCCGGCCGGGATGCGGATGAGGGGCCAGGTCTGCCTCGTCACGGGCGGCGGCAGCGGCATCGGCCGCGCCACGGCGCTGCGGATGGCAACCGAGGGCGCCGAGGCGATTGTCGTTGCGGGACGGCGCGAAGCCGAAATCGAGGACACCGCCGCAGCGTGCCGGGAGCTCGGCGCTGACGCGATCGCGATCCAGACCGACATCACGCGAGAGGATGACGTCGAATGTCTGGTTCGCACGGCGGTCCAGCGCTGCGGTCGGCTCGATGTCGCCTTCAACAATGCCGGATTCCAGGAGCGCCGCGCGCCGCTGGAAGAGCAGGGCACGGAGATCTACGACACGGTGTTCGACACCAATGTCCGTGCGCTGTTTCTGTGCCTGCGCCATCAATTGCCAGCGATGCTGGCGCAGGGGCGCGGCAGCATCGTCGTCAACGCCTCCGTCAGCGGCGTGCGCAATCCCAATCCCGGCTTCTCGCTCTACTCGGCCTCGAAGGCCGCCGCGATCTCGCTGACACGCTCGGCCGCGATGGAGAATGCCCCGCGCGGCATCCGCATCAACGCGATCGCGCCGGGCCGGGTCGTCACCGACATGATGCTGCGCGCCGGCGTCGGCGATGTCGCGACCGTCAGTGCGGGCCTGCCGCTGCGGCGGATGGGGAGCCCGGAGGAAGTGGCGGAGGCCGTGGTGTGGCTGTCGTCCGACGCGTCATCCTATGTCGTCGGGCACGTGCTCGCCGCCGACGGGGGATTCCTGGCGTCGTGATGTCGTAGTCGTAGTTCGTAGCCCGGATGGAGCGCAGCGTAATCCGGGGCCGACTCGCTTGTGGCACGATTCCCGGATTTCGCTTCGCTCCATCCGGGCTACGCGCCCCCCTAATGCTTCTGCCCGTACAACACCGGCACAGCTGAATCCACGACGACCTCGACGAGGCTCGTCCCCTCGAACGCCATTCCGCGCTTGAGCGCCTCGCCCAGCTCCGCGGCCTTGCTCACCCGCACCGCATGGCACCCCATGCCTTCGGCGAGCCTGACGAAATCGATCCCCGGCAGTTCCAATCCCGGCACGTTCCTCACCTGCATCACCTGGCTGAACGAGCGCATTGCGCCGTAGCCGGAATTGTTGATGACGACGATGGTCAGCGGCAGCTTTCGTTGCGCGGCGGTCCACAGCGCCTGGATCGAATACATCGCCGAGCCGTCGCCGATCAGGCACACCGTCCGTTGCTTCGGCTTGCCGAGCGCCATGCCGACCGCGGCGGGCAGGGAATAGCCGAGGCCGCCGCTCGCCATGGTGTAGAAACTGTCCTGGCCGCGCATCGGCATGAACTTCTGCATCGCCGGCCGGTGCGAGGGCACTTCCTCGACGAGTGACGCGTCGTCCGGCATCGCCTGCGACAGCGAGTGCAACAGGAATTCAACTGGCAGCGGATCGGCGGCTTGCGGCGCCGGCGGCAGCGTGCGGCCCCTTGGCGTCGCGCGTTTGCTCTCCGGCAGCAGGTCGAGCAGCAGGCTAAGTGCCGGCTTCATGGTCGCGATGATGCTGGTGCCGACGGGCGTTACCGCTGCCGCATCCGGATCGTCGGTGATCTGGAAGATTGTCGCGCCGCCGTCGAAAATCGCGGCATGGCCCTCGACATGGAAGGTGAACACCGGCGCGCCGACTACGACGACGAGATCGTGCTCGCGCAGCGCGTCGGACAGTTGCGCCGGCGAGGCGTGCAGGAAGCCTGCGAACTGCGGATGACGCTCGGGGAACGAGCAGCGCGCGGAGAACGGGCTGACCCAGACGCTGGCCTTGGCCTTCTCGGCGACGCGCACCATCAAATCGACCGCTCCGGCGCGGTCGACGCCGGGGCCGACCACGAGGGCGGGATTCTTGGCTGAGCCGAGCGCGGCGACCAGCGCCTTCATAGCATCAGCCTCAGGCCCGATCTCGCGGCTGACCTTGCGCGATTCGACCGGCGCGCAGGCATGCGTCCAGTCGTCGATCGGGATCGACACGAAGGTCGGCCCGCAGGGCGGCTGCATCGCGGTGTAATAGGCCCGCGCGATCGCGGCCGGAACGTCCTCGGGCCGCGCCGGCTCGACGCTGTATTTGACGTAAGGCCGCGGGAATTCCGAGGCGCGCTCGGCATAGAGGAACGCCTGCAAGGGCAGGATCGAGCGCGCCTGCTGGCCCGCGGTAATCACGAGCGGCGTCTGGTTGCGGTGCGCGGTGTAGATATTGCCGAGCGCGTTGCCGACGCCGGCCGCCGAGTGCAGATTGACGAAACCCGCATTGCGCGTCGCCTGCGCGTAACCATCGGCCATGCCGACGGCGGAGGCTTCCTGCAACGCCAGCACATAGTCGATATCGTCGGGCCAGTCGCTCAGGAACGGCAGTTCGGTCGAGCCGGGATTGCCGAACACCCTGTCGATGCCCAGCGAGCGCAGTAGGTCCAGCGTCGCCTGCTTCACGGTGACGGACTTGCTGCCGCTCTTTCCGTTCTTGGCCATGGTTTCCGTCCCTGTTGTTGATTGCCGCCACCAGCCTCACCCGTCATTGCGAGCGAAGCGAAGCAATCCGGACTGGGCCTCTGCGGTGACAGTCTGGATTGCTTCGTCGCTTCACTGCAAAATTGCTCCGCAATTTTGTCACGAGCTCCTCGCAATGACGAGGAGAGAGCGTCACCACACCGCCGTGCCCTTCATCGTCGGCTGCCCTTCCGCATTCGCGGTCCACAGCTCCATACCCGTGTCGGTGTCGTTGGCGTTGATGGAGAACTCGGTGCCCTCGAACAGCGGCTGAAGGCCGCGATACGAAAACTTCTTCGGCGCCTTGCCATCGCGCAGCTTCGCCGCCATCTCCACGATCAGTGCCGCCTGCAGCGGCCCGTGGAAGATCAGGCCCGGATAACCCTCGACCTTCGTGACGTAGTCGCGGTCGTAATGGATACGGTGGCCGTTGAAGGTCAGGGCGGAATAACGAAACAGCAGCACGGGATCGGACACATGCGTCTCGCGGTGCTGCGCCTTGGGCGGCGGGGGCGGGGCCTTGGCGCCGGCGGGCGCGCTGCTCGTCATCTCGCGATAGACGATGTCCTGCCGCTCGCGGATGGCTGTGCCCCGCGGCGAGGAGATGCTGTGCTCGACCGAGACGAAGCACAGCGTGCCCGTCGAGCCGGTCTTCACCTGGACATCGGCGATGCGCGAGGTCCGCGTTGATTCATCGCCGACGCGCAGCGGCTGCAGGAACTCGATCTCGCCGCCGGCCCACATCCGGCGCGGCAACGGTACCGGCGGCAGGAAGCCGCCGCGGGTCGGATGGCCGTCGGGTCCTAGCATCGACATTGGAAACACCGGCTGCGCCAGGCACCAGTGCACCGTGAACGGCGCGGCGTCACCCTTTTTGGGCTCGCCGACCTCCTGGAACAGCGTCGCGCGCAGGCCCTTCACGAGCTGCGCGGTGACGATGTCGGTGGCCTCGGTGCTGCGGCCGATCCATTGCCGCAAGTGATCGATGTCGAGCTTCTCGGTCATGACGCCTCGCTCTGTTACTTCTTGGGGCGTTCGCCGATGGCGGGCACAGCGCCGTAAGCGCGCGTCTCGCCGACGATGATCGGTGCCGGCGCGGGATAGCTGACGCGCCCGTTCGGCGTGTCGACTTCAATGCGGCGCAGATGCGGATGATTGGTGAGGTCGGCCATGGTGTTGACCTCGGCAAACGCGATGTCGGCGTCCGACAGCCGCTTCAACAGCTCGTCGCGCGTCATCTTGCCGAAAATATCTGCGACCGTCGTGTCGGTGAAGTCGCGGTTGCGCACGCGCTCGACCATGTTGGCGACGCGCGGATCGGCCGGCAGGTCGGGTTGGTCGAGCACCTTGACGCACAGCGTCTTCCACTCGCGCTCGCTCTGGATCGAGATCAGGATGTCCTTGCCGTCCTTCGAGGTGAACACGCCGTAGGGCGCGATCGATGGATGGCGGAGGCCCATCCGCTTCGGCGGATTGCCGGCTTCGGAATTGAGCAGCGGCACGGTGCACCAGTCCGCCATCACGTCGAACATGGAGATGCGGATGTCACAGCCCTTGCCGGTACGCCCGCGTGCGATCAGCGCTTCCAGGATCGCCGCATGCGCAGTGGCGCCGGTCGCGACGTCGACGATCGACATGCCGACCCGCGAGGCTCCATCAGGGTTGCCGGTGATCGAGGCAAGGCCGCTCTCGGCCTGGATCAGCAGATCATAGGCCTTGCGGTGCGCGTAGGGACCTTCGTCGCCATAGCCCGTGATCGTGCACGAGATCAGCTTTGGATAGTCCTTCAGCAGGCGCTCGCGCGAAAAGCCGAGCTTGTCCATCGAGCCCGGCTTGAGGTTCTGGATCAGCACGTCCGCGCTCGCGATCAGCTTCTCGAGCTCGGCGCAGCCTTCTTTCGTTGCGAGATCGACCACCGCCGATTGCTTGCCGCGGTTGAGCCAGACGAAATAGCTGCTCTGGCCCTTGGCCGCCGCGTCATAGCCGCGGGCGAAATCGCCCTCGGGCCGTTCGATCTTGATCACTTCCGCGCCGGCGTCTGCCAGCCGCGACGAGCAGAACGGCGCCGCGACGGCCTGCTCAACCGCAATCACCCTGATCCCGTCCAATGCTCCCATGGCGCGACCTCAGTACGAGCGGGGCATGCCGAGCACGTGCTCGGCGACGTAGGACAGCACCAGATTGGTCGAGATCGGCGCCACCTGGTAGAGCCGCGTCTCGCGGAATTTGCGCTCGACGTCGTACTCCTCGGCGAAGCCGAAACCGCCATGGGTCTGGATGCAGGCATTGGCTGCTTCCCAGGACGCATCGGCCGCCAGCATCTTGGCCATGTTGGCCTCCGCGCCGCAGTCGAGCCCGGCTTCGTATTTGCGCGTCGCTTCCTTCACCATCAGCTCGGCCGCGCACATCGAGGCGTAGGCCTTGGCGATCGGGAACTGGATGCCTTGATTTTGGCCGATCGGCCGGCCGAACACCGCGCGCTCCTTGGCGTAGTTCGTGGCCTTGGCGATGAACCATTTTGCATCGCCGACGCATTCGGCGGCGATCAGGATGCGCTCGGCATTCATGCCGGAGAGGATGTAGCGGAACCCCTTGCCTTCCTCGCCGATCAGATTCTCCGCCGGCACCTTCATGTCGGTAAAGAACACTTCGGTGGTGGCGTGGTTCATCATGGTGCGGATCGGGCGAATCTCGAGGCCGTTGTTCTTGGCTTCGCACATGTCGACGATGAACACCGAGAGCCCGTCCGTGCGCTTCTTGCTCTGCTCCTTCGGCGTGGTGCGAGCCAGCAGCACCATCAGGTCGGAATGCTCGGCGCGGCTGGTCCAGATCTTCTGGCCGTTGACGATGTAGCTGTCGTTGCCTTCCTTGCGCGCAAACGTCTTCAGCGAGGAGGTGTCGGTGCCGCTGGTCGGCTCGGTGACGCCGAATGCCTGAAGCCGCAATTCGCCGCTTGCGATCTTCGGCAGATATTTTGCCTTCTGCTCGTCATTGCCGTGCCGCAGCACGGTGCCCATCGTGTACATCTGGGCATGGCAGCCGCCGCCGTTGCAGCCGGCACGCTGGATCTCTTCGAGGATCGCAGCCGCCGCGGACAGCTTCAGGCCCGCGCCGCCATATTCCTCGGGGATCAGCACCGAGAGGTAACCGGCCTGCGTCAGCGCATCGACGAAGGCCTTGGGATAGGCCATCTCACGGTCGAGCTTGCGCCAGTATTCGCCGGGAAACTGCGCGCAGAGCTTTGCGACGGCCTCGCGGATATCGGCGTGATCTTCGGTGTGGTGTTGTTCACTCATAGCGTTTTCCATCGATAGCGGCAGTCAAGATAACGCCGGCCGATCCCCTGGCGTTGTGAAAACATCGCCAGCCCCCTATGCTCATTTGCTATAGCGTATGAAGTAGCCTTCCAGGATTGGCAAGCATGGATTTCCGGCAGCTCAGGACCTTCAGTTGCGTGGCGGAGCTCGGCAGCCTCTCCAAGGCCTCCGACACGTTGCGCGTGGCGCAGCCGGCTCTGAGCCGGCAGATCAAGCTGCTGGAACACGAGCTGCGCACCGAATTGTTCACCCGCAATGGCCGCGGCATGGTGCTGACGGAAGCCGGCCGTCTCCTGCTGGCGCGCACCTCCGGCATCGTGCGGCAGATCGACCAGATCCGCGACGATATCCAGTCGACCAAGGGGCCGCCGTCCGGCCAGGTCGTGCTCGGCCTGGTTCCGACCGTGAGCTGCGTGCTGTCGGCGCGCTTCGCGCGGCGCTGCGTCGAAAAATTTCCCGGTATTTCGCTGCGCATCGTCGAGAGCTACAGCGGCCATCTCGTCGAATGGCTGCATCGCGGCGAGATGGATCTGGCCATTCTCTACGGCCGCTCCGCCGATCTGCATCTCAACGTGGAGAGCCTCGGCCGCGACAACATCGTCGCGGTTGGTCCGCGCGGCTGCGGCCTCGCGCGCAAGAAGAGCGTTGATGTCGGCTGGCTGCTGCGCCAGCGGCTGGTGCTGCCCAGTCACTCTCACGGTCTCCGCGCGCTGATCGAGCACGCGGCCGCCCAGCGCAAGATCAAGCTCAACGTCCAGCTCGAGGCGGATTCGTTCCGCGTGCTGACGAGCCTCGTCGAGGAAGGTCTCGGCTTCGCGCTGCTCCCGCCCTCGTCGGTCCACGGCGAGGTCGCCGACGGACGGCTGGAGACCGCGCCCGTATCCAAGCCGATGACGCGCGAGCTCATTTTCGCCTCTCCGATCGACCGTCCGGCCTCGACGGCATCCTTGGCCGTCACGACGCTTTTGCGCGAGGAAGTCGCGGCCTGCCGCAAGGAAGGCCTGTGGGACATCAAGTTGAGTTGAGCGCCGGTACCGAATTCTCAGGAGGATTTAGGCCACAAGCCCGCAGCTGGCCCTTCGCATCTTGAGCGAGCTGTCATGCCAGAATTTTATAGCTGGGGCGCGCTCCTCGAGCGTTAGGAGTACACTCTTCGCCCTACACTCGGTGTCATCGCCCGCGAAGGCGGGCGATCCAGTATTCCAGAGGCGGCGCGGCTAGAATCGAGGAGCCGCGGCGTACTGGATGCCCCGCCTGCGCGGGGCATGACAGCAGAGATTGGCGAGGCCGCTTGCCTTAAGGTAGTCCCTAGAGCACGCCTACCCGGGAATCCTCACCGGCAACGACTCATACCCCTTGATGAAGCTCGAATAGATCCGCTTCGGCTCGCCGACCACCTCGATCCGGTCGAAGCGCTTCAGCATCTCCTCCCAGACGATCCGCAGCTGCAACTCGGCGAGGCGCATGCCGACGCAGCGGTGGATGCCGAAGCCGAACGAGAGATGGGTGCGCGGCCGCGGGCGGTCGATGATGAAGTCGTTCGGCTTCTCGAACATCTCCTCGTCGCGGTTGCCCGAGACGTACCACATCACGACGCGGTCACCCTTCTTGATATGCTTGCCGCCGATTTCGGTGTCCTGTAGCGCGGTGCGCCGCATATGCGCCAGCGGCGTCTGCCAGCGGATCACCTCGGGCACCATGGAGTCGATCAGCTCTGGATTGGCGCGCAGCTTGTCGAACTGGTCCGGGTTCTCGCTCAGCGCCAGCACCGAGCCGCTCATGGTGTTGCGCGTGGTGTCGTTGCCGCCGACGATGAGCAGGATAATGTTGCCCATGAGATTGTCGGGGTCCATGAAACGCGTCGCGTCGTTATGCGCCATCAGCGATAGCAAATCGTTGCGCGGCGCGGAGTTGACGCGCTCGTTCCAGAGCTTGGACATGTAGGCGTAGCATTCGTCCATCTCGCGGCGGCGCTCTTCGGCGGAGGCGACGATGCCGCTCTTGGGCAGCGCGGTTGCGACATCGGACCAGCGCGTCAACTTGCGCCGCTCGTCCCAGGGGAAGTCGAACAGGGTTGCCAGCATCTGCGTCGTCAGCTCGATCGAGACGCGCTCGACGAAATTGAAGGTCTCGTTGCGCGGCAGGTTGTCGAGCACGGTCTGCGAGCGCTGGCGGATCAGTTTTGCCAGCTCGTCCAGATGCGTCGGCGTGAACATCGGCGACACCGTCTTGCGCTGCGCCGAGTGCTGCGGCTGGTCCATCGCGATGAAGCTCGGCCAGTCATAGCCCTGCGGCACGTCGCGGATCCCGATGCCGCCGAGCGTCGAGTCCGAGGAGAAGATGCCGTGACTGGTGTCGACATGCATGATGTCGTTGTACTTCACCACCGACCAGTACGGCTCGATCGGCGCATTGGTGCAGTAATGCACCGGCTCTTCCTTGCGCAGCCGCTCGAACCACGGCCACAAGGTGTGGTCCTGGAACAGCCTGGGTGCGCCGGGGTGGAATTGCGCCAGCGGCGTCGCATAGGCCTCCTCGCGGGCCCTGCGCATGCGTTCGGCGTTGTCGGTTTTGACCGGAGTCTGGATGTTCATGGTAGTAGCTCCAGTGTTTCTCTTTCTCCCCGCAAGCGGGGAGAGGGAGTGATCTCACGCCGTGATCTTCACCGGCAAGGTTTCAAGTCCCTTTACGAAACTCGAATAGACCCGTTTTGGTTCGCCGACCACGTCGATATGGTCGAAGCGCTTGAGGATCTCTTCCCAGATAATCTTGAGCTGAAGTTCGGCAAGCCGCAAGCCGACGCAACGGTGAATGCCGAAGCCGAAGGACAGATGCGTGCGCGGGCGGGCGCGGTCGATGATGAAATCGTAGGGCTTTTCGATCGCTTCCTCGTCGCGGTTGCCCGAGACGTACCACATCACGACCTTGTCACCTTGCTTGATCTGCTTGCCGCGGAACTCGAAGTCGGCAAGCGCCGTGCGCCGCATATGCGCCAGTGGCGTCTGCCAGCGGATCACCTCCGGCACGAAACTGTCGAGCAGGCCGGGGTTCTCGCGCAGCTTGCGATACTGCTCCGGATGCTGGCTCAGCGCGTAGATCGATCCCGACATCGTGTTGCGGGTGGTGTCGTTGCCGCCGACGATCAAAAGGATGAGATTGCCGAGGAAGTTTTTTGCATCCATGTCGCGCGTCGCGGCGCCATGCGCCATCATCGACAGCAGGTCGCTCTTCGGCGGCTGCTCGATGCGTTCCTTCCACAGTCGCGCGAAATAGCCCGCGCATTCCGTCAGCTCGGCCTGCCGTTCGTCTTCGGTGGCGACGAGGCCGTCCGGCCCGGGAATGGTGGTGGCGATATCAGACCAGCGCGTCAGCTTGCGGCGGTCCTCCCAGGGAAAGTCGAACAGCACCGCGAGCATCTGCGTGGTGAGCTCGATCGAGACCTTGTCGACCCAGTCGAACACCTCGCCGCGCGGCAGATTGTCGAGGCACTCGGCGGAGCGCTCGCGGATGCTGAGCGCGAGATTGTCCAGATGCGTCGGGGTGAACATCGGCGCCACGGTCTTGCGCTGCGCCGCGTGGCGTGGCGGATCCATCGAGATGAAACTCTCGCGGCGCAGGTCCGGGTCGATGTCGCGGATCGTGATGCCGCCGAGCGCGGAGGCCGAGGAGAACACCGAATGGTTGGTCTCGATCTCCATGATGTCGCTGTAGCGCGTCACTGACCAGTACGGCCCGAACATCGAGTCCTTGCAATAGTGCACGGGATCTTCGCGGCGCAGCCGATCGAAATACGGCCAGAACGTATCCGTCCTGAACAACTCGGGATCGCCCGGATCGAACTGCTCCAGCGGCAGTGACGTGGCGCGCGCGCGTAGCTCGTCGAGCTTCGCCGCGCTCTCGATGGTCCCATGCATGACCGCTCTCCCTGACATGAACCGCGCGTTCTCGTTGAATTCTGCGCTGCGGTATTTGATTTGCAATTACAGCCGGTTGTCTGCGTCGGAGCAAGGGAGACTTTTGCCACATCCAACCTTTGCGAGAGGTGGCTAGATGCGTAGCCCGGATGGAGCGGAGCGAAATCCGGGATTCGGGCCGCCATTGGCGCTGTCCCGGATTGCGCTCCGCTCCATCCGGGCTACGCATCAGCAATCGTCACGCAGATGTGTCAACGTGATCTCCCGCACCCCCGCGCCTGCGGAATCATGCGAGAAATCGAGGTAAATCGAACCCAGCCATCTTGGGGATCGACCAAATCTCTGATCTATAGTTTGACCGTATCAGGTCCGCACCCCGAGGTTGCCGCCGTGAACGACATGCAATGGGCCCCCATCGGCTCCGAACCCTTACCCCCGCCGCTGCCGCCCACGCGGGTCGACTTCACCGGCAACCGCTCCGAGTTCCGCAAAATGGTCACCAAGGGTGCCATGCTTGAGCTCGTCACCTTCGGCTTCTACCGGTTCTGGCTGGTCACCGACATCCGCCGTCATTTGTGGACGAACACCGCGGTCGACGGCGATGCCGCCGAATACACCGGCCGGGCCAAGGAGCTGCTGGTCGGCTTCCTGTTCGCGCTCGCGATCCTGGTGCCGATCTACCTCGCTTATTTTCTCATCGGCATCGAGTTCGAGCGCTGGCAGGGCTTTGCCTCGACGCCGCTGTTCATCAGCTTCTATGCCTTCGGCCAGTTCGCGATTTTTCGCGCGCGGCGCTATCGCCTGACGCGCACGGTCTGGCGCGGCGTCCGGTTCTGGATGGACGGTTCGGGCTGGGCCTATTCGTTCCGCGCCATGGCGTGGGGCCTGCTGGTGTTCCTCACCCTCGGCCTGGCGCTGCCCTGGCGCGAGGCGTCGCTCGAACGCTACAAGATGCGGCACACCCATTACGGCGATCTCTCCGGCGACTTCGAAGGCGACGGCTGGACCTTCTTCAAGCGCGGCTGGTGGCTGTGGCTCTTGAGCCCGATCGCACTCGTGATCTTCCCGCTCGCCCCGTTCTTCTATGCCGAGTTCAAGGCACGTGAATGGCGCTGGTGGCTCGATGGCATCCGCATCGGCGGTGTCAGCCTGTCCTCGGAGTTGCCGCACAACGCGTTCTACGGCCTGTACTGGAAAGTGATCGGCTGGTGGATGCTGCTTTCGACCATTTTCGCCGCCTATATGGGCGGTGGCGCCTTACTCGTCGTCCAGCTGAGCGGCGTTCCGGCTGATCAGGTCTTCGGCTCCGGAAATGCCGGCAAGAGCATCCCGATGCTGATCATGATGGTCATCGGCTATTTCGCCGTGGCGCTAGCGATCAACATCGTCATGCGGGTCTATCTGCAGCGCGATCTCTGGGCCAAGGTTCTGGAAACCGTCGAGGTGCACAACATCGGAGCCGCGGCGGATGTGCGCGGCAGCGGTGAGCTTGCCAGCGCGCTCGGCGAAGGTTTTGCCGATGGGCTCGATGTCGCGGGATTCTGATTTGTGAGTGAGTTGTCCACCGAGGTTCCAGCGCAGTCCGCCAAGCCGACGATCTTCTTCGACGGCGTGTCGAGCCGCAGGCGCGAGGTGTCGCTGGCGCTCGGTGACGCGCTCGACATCGTCGAGGAGGGTGGAGCGCCGGTTCGCTGGACCTATGCCGACATTCGCCGCGCCGACAGTCCGGCCGGGATATTGCGCCTGGCCTCGACATCCGCGCCGCCGCTGGCGCGGCTTGAAATTCGCGACGCCGCGCTCGCCGCCGACGTGACCGCCCGCTGCATGCGTCTCGACGAGCACCAGACGTCGCGCCGCGGTGTCGCAAAAATCGTCGGCTGGTCGGTGGCCGCCGCCGTCTCCATCGTTTGCGTCGTGCTGTTCGGTGTGCCGCTCGCTGCCGACCGGCTCGCGCCGCTGGTGCCCAAGCCGATCGAACGGCGCATCGGCGACGCCTCCGAAGTCCAGGTGAAAACCATCTTCGGCCGCAAAGCGTGCGAAGACCCCGCGGGCAAGGCCGCGTTCACAAAACTGGTCAATCTTCTGCGCGATGCCGCCGGCCTCGACGACGATTCCATGACGGCCGGTGTGCTGCCGACCTCGGTGCCGAATGCATTCGCGCTGCCCGGCGGCAAGGTGTACGTGCTGAGGGGCCTGGTCGACAAGGCCGTAAACCCCGACGAGCTCGCCGGCATCCTTGCCCACGAGCTCGGCCATCTCAAGCATTACGACAACATGCGCGGGCTGATCTACAACGGCGGCACATCGTTCCTGATCGGCCTGTTGTTCGGCGACGTCACCGGCTCCTCCGCCGTGATCTTCGCCTCGCGCAGCGTGGTCGAAGCCTCCTATTCGCGCGAGGCCGAGACCGCTGCCGATACGTTCGCGATCGAGATCATGCACAAGCTCGGCCGCTCGCCGAAGCCCGCGGCCGAATTGATGTTCCGCATCACCGGCAAGGAAGGCGGCTCCGGCCTCACCACGATCCTGGCGAGCCACCCGCTCACCGAAGACCGCCTCGCGCGCATGACGAAGGAAGATCGTCCCGCCAGCGGCCCGCCGCTGCTGACGGACAAGGAATGGCAGTCGCTCAAGCTGATTTGCGGCAGCGGGAAGATCTAGAGCGTTTTCGAGCGAAGTGGCGACCGGTTCGCGTGAAGAAAACGCGTCAAAAAAAGAGCTCCGCGCCTACCGCCTCCCGTAAGCGCGGTCGCCGGCATCGCCGAGGCCCGGCAGGATAAAGCCGTTCTCGTCGAGACCTTCGTCCACCGCGGCCGTCCAGATCGGAACGTCGGGGTGCAGTCCGCGCAGCCGTTCGAGCCCTTCAGGGGCCGCGATCAGGCAGGCGAGCCGGATGTCCCTGGCGCCGCGCTCCTTCAGCCGGTCGATTGCGGCGACGGCCGTGTTGGCGGTCGCGACCACCGGGGTCACCACGATCGCCAGGCGCTCGCTGAGATCGGACGGCGATTTGAAGAAATACTCGACCGCGGCAAAACTGAGCGGCTCGCGGTAGAGGCCGATATGGGCGACGCGCGCGGTCGGCACCAGATCCATCATGCCGTCGACGAAGGTCGTGCCGGCGCGCAGCATTGGCACGAACACCAGCTTCTTGCCGGCGATCTTGGCCGAATGCATCGTCGCCAGCGGCGTCTCGATGACGGTATCGGCGAGCGGCAGATCCCGCGTGATCTCGTAGCACAGCAGCATGCCGATCTCCTTGATCAGCTCGCGGAAGGACTTGGTCGAGATGGATTTGTCCCGCACCAGCGTCAGCTTGTGCTGCACCAGCGGATGATCGACGATCGTGACGCCTTCCATGAAACGCTCCTAACGAAATGCACTTGGGTGAAACGCGACGGGCCGTTGCTTCTTCCCTTCTCCCCTTGTGGGAGAAGGTGGCATAGGCGGCCCTTGGGCCGCCGTTCTTAAGAACGCCGATGCCCCGCATCGGCTACGGCGCCGGATGAGGGGTCTCTCTCCACGAACTCCAATGAGAGATGCTCTCGCGGAGACAACCCCTCACCCGGCTTCGCTTTCGCGAAGCCACCCTTTCCCACAAGGGAGAGGGTTAGAAAACAGTACCGTCGCTGATCACCTTGAGCGGCGGTGCGCCGTCCGGCCGGCGCGCGAAGGCGATGGCGCGGCCGGCAGCCCAGCTGCCACCTTCGAGAATGCTCGCGAGGGGCAAGGTCTCGGGCGTGCGGCCGAGCCTGGCGCGGATGCTGCCCGCAAGCCGGTCGAGCAGCGCGACGGTGAGCGCGCGCCACTCCACCACGAGCAGGGAATCGACCGCATGCGCGCGCTCGGCATCGGCGGGATCGCGCAGGCGCAGCACCTCGTGATCGACGAACAGGCCGCCATTGCGGTATTCGGCGAGCCCGGTCAGGCCGTCGATGTCGGTGACGTCAAAGCCGGCGCGTTGCAGCGGTTCGATCAGCGAATAGCTCAGCCATTGCGACAGCTTGTGCAGGGGTACGAGGCCTGCCGTTGCGTCGTCCGCCTCGATGGCAGGATGACGCCAGCAATCACCGAGCGGAATTCCGGCGAGCTCGAGCCGTGACGGCCAGATCGGTCCAAGCTGGTTCAGCACTGCGGACAGGATGATGGACGCGGCGACCGCGCCGCCCACAGCCTGCGCCGCGATGTGATCGAACAGGCCGCCTGGCCGCGGCGTATCGTGCAGGCCGAAGATGTCCGCGCGCTCCGCAACCAGCTTGCCCAGACGTCGCAGCAGATCAGTGCGTCCGTCGAGACCGAGCAGCGGATTGGCATCGTTCACCTGAAAGGCCGAGGTGAGGGAGGCCAGGGGTAGTTTCACCAGCACGTCTGCATCGGCCCTGAACGGCGCACGCGCATCGCCGGAGAAGAGCCCGCCTGCAAACATGTCGAGGCTTGCGATGGCAAGCCCTTCGGATCGGCCGATACTTTCGCCGGTCCCGGCGTCGCGATAGCGCCACGTGGCTCCCGCACCAGCGTCGAGCAGCACGCTGACGATGGCGAGGTCGAACTCGGCGCGCGCGCGTACCGCGCGATCCGGCCACGATACGTTGTAGGCAAGGCCCGCCCAGCGATCGACGCCGCCAAGCACGAAATGCCGCCAGCGGGCATGGAAGGGGATGTCCAGCGTCGGATAGGCCTTGCGCGTGACCGCGATCACGGCCTCCGCCACACCATCCATGCGGTCGAGGTCGATCGTGAAGTGCCGGAGCCCGCCGGCGAGACCGATCTCAAGCATTTTTGCGGCACGCGCGCGAACCGCTCCTGCGCTGAGCAGGGAGCGGGCCTGTTGTTCCAAAGCCTCCGCCATCGCGCGATCAGTACTTTTCCAGCGAGCGCCCGACCACGCCATTCACGTCCTTCTCCGGCGCGATGTCGGTCGAGTAATAGCCGGCAGCCTTTTTCGCGGCGATCTCGACATAGGCGTCGGCCGGGATCAGCTCCGGCGGGATCGGCACGCGCTCGACGATGTCGATGCCCTGCGAGGTCAGCGCGTCATGCTTCATGTCGCTCATCGACAGGAAACGGTCGATGCGCTTCAGGCCGAGCCAGTGGATCGTATCCGGCATCAATTGCTGGAAGCGCGCGTCCTGGACGCCGGCGACGCATTCGGTGCGCTCGAAATAGGCGGCCGCCGCGTCGCCGTCCTCCTGGCGCTTGCGCGCATTGTAGACCAGGAACTTGGTGACCTCGCCGAGCGCGCGGCCTTCCTTGCGGTTGTAGATGACGAGCCCGAGCCCGCCCTCCTGCGCGCCGCGCGCGGATTCCTCGATGCCGTGGATGAGATAGGGGCGGCAGGTGCAGATGTCGGAGCCGAACACGTCGGAGCCGTTGCACTCGTCATGCACGCGGCAGGTGATCTTGGTGCGGTGGTCCGGCAGTTTAGTCACATCGCCGAACATGTAGACGGTGGTGCCGCCGATCGGCGGCAGGAACACCTTCATGTCCGGCCGGGTGACGAGCTCGGGGAACATGCCGGCGGTCTGCTCGAACAGCGTGCGCCGCAGCTCGGTCTCGCCGGTGCCGAAGCGCGTCGCAAGGCCCGGCAGGTACCAGACCGGATCGATCGCGATCTTCACCACCGACACGCTGCCATTGGCATGCACGACCTCGCCGTCGGCGCGCAGCCGTTTTGCGGCGAGCGCCTCGCGGATCTCCGGCAGGTCGAGCCGCGCGCGCGTCACTGCGATGCTTGGACGGATATCGACGCCCTCGGCGATGTCCTTGCCAAAATTCTCCGCGACGAGATGCCCCCAGGGATCGAGCGCGACGATCTTGTCGGGATCGCGCCATTGCTCAAACGGGCCGATGGTCGCGGCCGGAAAGGTGTTGGTGAGGTCGGGCCGGCGGATCGGATCGAGCGCGCCGGCCGACACCGCGAGCGCCCGGTACATGGCGTAGGAGCCGCCATGGCTGCCGATCACGTTGCGATCCCCGGCGCGCGACACCGTGCCGATGATCGGCCCCCGGGCGCGCGCGTCGGCTGCGCCCCAGTGAATCGGAAACGCGGCCTTTTTGCCCGGCTCCGGATGGGAGGTCAGGCGGATGTGATCGGTACGGTTCGCGCGGCTCATGTCCAGGCTCCCAAAAAGCCAACGGCCCGCCGCTCGGACGGGCCTGGCTCACCTGCGTTGCCGGTGCCGAACACCGGCGCTGCAAGCTCAATCCAACATATTGTAGCGGCTGGCGACGACAGACAAGTTAATGGTGCCGCGCCGGGCAGGCGATCATTGCCAAATTCCCGTCATCTACGAGCCGGTCCGGCTCGCCCGAAGGCCGCACTTTCGCTCTGGCCAAACCTTTCCGTCCGACCCGTGTGACGCCTCTAAGCAATTGAAGTAATTTTATTTTTCATGATTTCAAGAGGACGTTGCGGTGGCCGTGCGCCAAGACTGTACAAAACGTATATAATCAGACAAAATGTATAAGTCGCCTCGCCCCGGAGTCCGCCATGCCCGCCGCCAGCTACATCGACCCCCGTAATGGAAAGCTCTACGCGCTCGACCAGCCGCGCTGGTGCTCGGACGAGCGCACGCCGCTTCTGGTGACGCCGGGGGCGGGGATCTCGCGCGAGGACATCGACGGCCGCGCGCGCTCGCTCTGGCGCTACAGGGCGGCGCTGCCGGTCGAGATCGCAAAGCCGATCTCGCTCGGCGAAGGCTGCACGCCGCTGGTTCAACAGGCCTGGGGTGACCTGCGCCCGTTCTTCAAGCTCGAATGGTTCAACCCCACCGGCAGCTTCAAGGATCGCGGCTCGGCGGTGATGCTGTCCTTCCTGCGGCAGATCGGCGTCGACGCAATACTCGAAGACTCCTCCGGCAATGGCGGCTCGTCGATGGCGGGATTAGGAGCCGCCGGCGGCATGCGCGTGAAGATTCTGGCGCCCGCCTCGACATCGCCGGCCAAGATCGCGCAGGTGCGCGCCTATGGCGCGACGGTGCAGCTCGTCGAGGGCCCGCGCGAGGAGTCGGAAGCCGAGGCCATTCGCCAGTCGAGCCAGACCTTTTACGCCAGCCACAACTGGCAGCCGTTCTTTCTCGAAGGCACCAAATCGCTCGCCTATGAAATCTGGGAAGATTTTGGTTTTTGCGCGCCCGACAACGTCATCGTCCCCGTCGGCGCCGGCAGCAGCCTGCTCGGCTGCGCCTTCGGCTTCCGCGAGTTGTTGAAAGCCGGCCAGATCGCAAAGCTGCCGCGCCTGTTCGCGGCGCAGCCGCAAAATTGTTCGCCGATCGATGCAAGCTTCAAGGCCGGTGTCGACACGCCTGTCGCGCGTGAGGTGAACAAAACCATCGCCGAGGGCACCGCGATCAAGAATCCGCTGCGGCTGCGTGAGATCATCGGCGCCCTGCGCGAGAGTGGCGGCGGCACCGTTGCGCTCACCGAGGACGAGATCGTCGCAGCCTTGCGTCGTCTTGCGCGGCAGGGCCTGTTCGCGGAGCCAACCAGCGCCAGCGCGGCCGCTGCGCTGGAAAAGCTCTCGGCTGCTGGAGCGATCAAGGCGAACGAGACCACGGTCGCGGTCCTCACCGGTACGGGGCTGAAGGCCGCAACCACTGTCGCCGATCTCGTGCAGTAGGGGCGGGCGATGGGCCGAGCCAAATTCACTGCGTCGAGCAAGGCGACCGCCGAGCAAAAATTGTTGTTCGATCAGTTGCGGCAGATCGCGCAAGGTCTGGGCGAGACCTTTGCGCCGTTCTGCGAAGTCGTGCTGCACGATCTCACTGACCCCAAACAGGCGATCGTCGCCATTCACAACAATCTGTCGGGACGCAAGGTCGGCCAGGGCGCGACCGAGCTTGGCCTCGCCCGCATCGCCGACCCCGACTACGCGCAGGTGATTTCGAACTACGCCAACAGCTTTGCCGACGGAAGGCAGGCCAAGAGCACCTCCATCGGTATCAGGGGTGCGGACGGTTCTTACGTTGCCGCGCTCTGCCTCAACGTCGACCTGACGCTGTTCCAGGGCTTGCAGAGCGCCATCGGCCAGTTCGTCAGCGTCGATGCGAACAACAGCCCACGCGAGCAGCTCCTCCCCGTCGGCGCGGACGCCATCCGCGCCCATATCGACCAGTTCGCCGGGCGCCGCGCCACCACGCCCCGCGCGCTCAACACCGAAGATCGCCGCGCGCTGCTGCACGAATTGCGGGACGCCGGCTGCATGCAGGTACGTCGATCCTCGGACATCATCGCGGCCCATCTCGGGGTGTCGCGCGCCACGGTGTATGCCGATGCCCGCTAATCTGTTGGACCTCGAAACGCCCTGCCTGCTGCTCGACGAGCAGCGGCTCCGCGCCAATGTCGCGCGGATGAAGGCGCACCTCGCGCCTCTCGGCGTGGCCTTCCGCCCGCATCTGAAGACCGCAAAATCGCTGGACGTCGCCCGCATCGCGATGATCTCGGCCACTGGGCCGGCCACGGTCTCGACACTGCGCGAGGCCGAATATTTCGCGGCCGGCGGCGTGCGCGACATGATCTACGCCGTCGGCATCGCACCCGCGAAGCTCGCGCGCGTCTCCGCCATCCGCGCCACCGGCGCCGATCTTGCCGTGATCCTCGACAGTCTGGAGCAGGCCGACGCCGTCGCCGCACATGCCGCGCGAACCGGCGAAGCCATCCCTGCATTGATCGAGGTCGACGCGGACGGCCATCGCTCCGGCGTCGCTCCGACCGACGCGGCAACGCTGGTCGCCATCGGCAAGCGTCTGGTCGCAGGTGGCGCGACCTTGCGCGGCGTGCTGCTGCACGCTGGCGACAGCTACGCACTGAACGATCCCGCAGCCATCGCGGATGCGGCAGAAGCGGAACGCATTGCCGCCGTGACTGCGGCGAACGCCTTGCGCAGCGCAGGTCTGCCCTGTCCCGTCGTCAGCGTCGGCGCGACACCGACCGCGCGTTATGTGCGCGACCTGACCGGCATTACCGAGGTGCGCGCCGGCGTCTTCATGTTCGGCGATCTCTATCAGGCCGGCGTCAGCTCGGTTGAAGTGGGCGACATCGCGCTCTCTGTGCTCGCGACCGTGATCGGACATCAGAAGGCAAAGGGCTGGATCATCGCTGATGCCGGCTGGATGGCGCTGTCGCGCGACCGCGGCACGGCGAAACAGGCGCTCGACCAGGGTTATGGCGTGGTCTGCGATCTCGCTGGGAAACCGTACCCGGACCTCATCGTCACCGACGCCAACCAGGAGCACGGCATCATCGGCTTGCGCAAAGGCTCGAATGCCGCGCTGCCCGACCTCCCCATCGGCTCCCGCGTCCGCATCCTCACCAACCACGCCTGCGCGACCGGCGCACAATATGATCGCTATCAGGTGCTGGATGGTGAAGGCGGAGTCAGCGCGGTCTGGCCGCGGATCAATGGGTGGTAGGAAGTGCGTCGTGGGGCCTTGCTTACCCTCCAGGCGAGGGTAAGACGCACCTCACTCCTTCAGATCATTCACGCGCTTCACCCAGGCGCGCACATCGGCGAGCACCTTGGGCAGCACCGCCCTGACCTCCTGCACGGTCATGCCGGGCTTGATGCGAGGATCGTAGAGCAGGTTAAGGATGTACTGGTCGTAGACGTCGAAATAGCCCATCGACACATTGTCGTTGAACATGGTCCACGGCACGCTCGCGGTGTCGTTGATCGGGCCGAGCGATTGCAGCAGTTCCTCATAGGCGCAGTCGAGAAAGGTGAAATCGCCGTTGTCGACGGTGAGGATCACGTCGGAATGCTCGATCTCGAAATTGTCGTTCTTGCGGAAGCCGGACAGGCATTGCGGATCGAGCGAGGTGCGGATCTCGCGCGCCTTCTCCGCGCCGTAGAAGCTGGAGATCGTCCGAAACAGGTCGCGGTCGCGAACCAGCTTCACCCGCACGTTCGCGGCTTCGCTGGTGTCGATCATGGCGATGTCGAGATGCTGCACGCGCCTGCCGATGTCGGCCACGACCTTGGCGAGCTGCGTCTTGCGGTCGGCGCGCTCGCTCTCGGCGTAGACGCGCACCGGCCCGTCGAATTTCCGGATGCGGTCGACGCGGCCGGCGAGGTGGTATTCGGCGCCGAACGCAGTCTTCAGAAAGCCTTCGACGATCTCGCCGTCGGTAAAGCTCTTCTTCTCGGCGCGCTGGCGCGAGGCGACCGCGGGCAATTCGCCCGCGACGGCGATGGTAGCGGTGTCAGGGACGAACGCGAAGGTGGCGAGTGCCAGCAGGGCGATGCGAAAGCCGGACGAAGGCGGGGCCAATGCGCTCATTGCTACCCGACGCTGCCGCATTCGGAAGCGACGCACAAGACCGCATATTCACGCGCCCTGCGGGTTCCCGCAGTTCGCCGACGGCTAGTTGTTGAGCACGACCACCTTGGTGCCGACCGAGACGCGGCTGTAGAGATCGCTGACGTCCTCGTTGGTCATGCGGAAGCAGCCTGAGGACACGGCCTGGCCGATCGTCTCCGGCTCGTTGGAGCCGTGGATGCGGTAGAGCGTCGAGCCCAGATACATCGCGCGCGCGCCGAGCGGATTCTCGATGCCGCCTTTCATGTGGCGCGGCAGGTCCGGCCGGCGGGCCAGCATCTGCGACGGCGGCGTCCAGTCCGGCCATTCCTTCTTGGCGGTGATCCTGTGCACCCCGCCCCAGCGGAAGCCGTCGCGGCCGACGCCGATGCCGTAGCGCAGCGCCTGGCCGTTCTGGAGTACCAGATAGAGGCGGCGCTCGCTGGTGTTCACCACGACCGTGCCGGGTGCGTAATTGCCGTTATAGTAGACCGTGGTGCGGGGGATCGGGCTCGAGCCGCCGCGGAAGAAGCTCGGACCGAAGCCCATGATGTCACGCGAGTCGAACCCCTCGGCGAATGCGCCGCCGGCGGCGGTCGACAGCAATGCGATGGCGGCAATCGGTGCGGCAAAAAATCGGATCATTGTTTCCCCCAGCAAAAAATCGGATTCAACTGAAGTCACAGGCCATATTTGCGGGCATTTCGCAAGCCACGGGCCCGTGAGGAGATCATCCTTAACGTTTGGCGTTACCAAACCGGCAACCACGCTAATTTGCCTGAAAGCATTAGCCAAACAAGCGCATCGTCGCGCGGGGCAGGCCAGCGATGCCGGCTATTGCTTTGACGGAGGCGGCGAACAATGATTGATCGACCGGACATTTGAATATTGCCGGTTGCAGGGAGCTTTGGGATGAACGGTGCGGAAAGCCTGGTGCGGACGATGGTCAAGGGTGGGGTGGATGTCTGCTTCACCAACCCAGGCACCTCCGAGATGCATTTTGTCGCGGCGCTCGATCGCGTACCGGGCATGCGCTGCGTGCTCGGCCTGTTCGAAGGCGTGGTGACGGGGGCCGCCGACGGCTATTTCCGCATGAAGGGCACGCCCGCCTCGACGCTGCTCCATCTCGGCCCCGGCCTGGCCAATGGCCTGGCCAATCTGCACAACGCCAAGAAGGCGAATTCCGGCATCGTCAACATCGTCGGCCAGCATGCGGTCTACCACATCGACTACAACGCGCCGCTGACTTCGGATATCGAGGGCCTGGCCCGGCCGATGTCGTCCTGGGTCCGCACCTCGCCGGACTCCAAATCGGTTGCAGCTGACGGCGCCGCGGCGATCGCCGCCGCCAAGAGCGCACCGCCACAGATCGCGACCCTGATCCTGCCCGCCGACACCGCCTGGAACGAGGCCGATGGCATCGCCGAGGTACCGGCCGAGCAGCAGCGCGCCAGCTATTCGCCGCAGGCGGTCGAACGGGCCGCGAAGATCCTGCACGGCGACGGCGAGGGTACGCTGCTGCTGATGACCGGCAGCGCGCTGAGCGAACAGGGCTTGGCGCTGGCCGAGCGTATCGCCGGCAAGACCGGCTGCACGGTGATGGGCCCGACCTTCCGTCCCAAGATGGCGCGCGGCCGCGGCCGCTATTCGATCGACCGCATTCATTACGTGATCGAGAACGCGCTGCCGATGCTGGCGAAGTTCCGACACATCGTGCTGGTCGAGTCCGATGATCCGGTGGCGTTCTTCGCCTATCCGAACAAGCCGAGCATGCTCAAGCCCGAGGGCTGCGAGGTGCATCGCATGACCTCCTGGGGCGAGAATTCGGTCGCGGCGCTCGAAGCGCTGGCCGGCGCAGTGAAGGCGAGTGCAAAGGACGTCAAGCCGCAGGCCCTGGCTGAGCTGGTGAAGCCGACCGGCGCGCTGACCTTCGCCTCGATCGCGCAGGCGATCGCATGCGCCATCCCCGAGAACGCGATCATGGTCGACGAATCCCTGACCACCGGCCGCGGCTTCTTCCCGCCGACGGCGGCGGCCGCTCCGCACGACTGGCTCCAGAACATGGGCGGCTCGATCGGCTTCTCCACGCCGCTGTCGATCGGCGCCGCGATCGCCTGTCCGGACCGCAAGGTGATCACCATGGTCGGCGACGGCAGCGCGATGTACACGATCCAGTCGCTCTGGACGCAGGCGAGAGAGAACCTGAACATCGTCACCATCGTGTTCGCCAACCGCATCTACCAGATCCTGCGCGGCGAGTTCGACAATGTCGGCGCCGGCGAGCCCGGCCAGCGCGCCAACGACATGCTGCGGCTCGACCGTCCGACGCTGGACTTCGTCGCGCTGGCGAAGGGCATGGGCGTCCCCGGCCGCGCCGTCACCAATGCCGAAGAGTTCAACAAGGCTCTGGCCGAAGCCGTCGCCGAGCCCGGGCCGCGGCTGATCGAAGTCCAGATGTAGGGCACAGCATCAGGGAGCGCCGAGGGCCGGGGGGCAAGATGCAGACCGAGCTGAACAAGGTGATCGCGGCGCTCCGGGACTTCTACGCCCACGAAGGCTTCTTGTTCGAGAAGGACGTCGGCGAGCGGGCGGTGACACACCGCTTCGCCGTCTATCTGGAGCGGCAATTCTCCGGCTGGTCAGTCGATTGCAACTACGACCGCCTCGGCGAGCGCACGCTGCATCTGCCGCACGGCACGATCGTCTCCACCGACGATCATCTGGGAAAATCGATCTACCCCGATGTCGTCGTGCATCAGCGCGAGATCCCGAACAATCTGCTCGCCGTCGAGATCCGCAAGGCGAGCAATCACACCTCGCTCGACCACGACCAGCACAAGCTGATGGCGATGACCGACGCGCATGTCTGGTTCGCCTACTGGATCGGCGTGCTGCTGGTGCTGGACAGGCAGCATGTGACGATTTCGGAGGTCTATGTCAGCGGCGTCGTCGATCAGCCGCTGTCGCTCTGGTTTGCGGCGCGGCTGGAGGAGAGCGGTCTAGGGGCCGCGCATTAGACCGTCTCCACAGCGTCATGGCCGGGCTTGTCCCGGCCATCCACGCCTTGTCACGCAGTGCAAAAAACGTGGATGCCCGGGACAAGCCCGGGCATGACGACCTCTTGTGAACTGTCACCACCTCAGTGCAGCGGATCGCCCTGGCCGAGCGCGTAGGCGACGAGGTCCTTCAGCGCGAAGCCGGAGCCGGTCACCGGCGTCCATTGCGGGTCGAGCGACAGCACGGAGGAATTATCGCCGAACATCATGCCGAGGAAGACCTCGGCCACGATGCGACCGCCGACGGGGCCGAGCTGCGGCGTGTTGATTCCGGTCGCCGGCGCGCCGGTGGCCGGGATCGTCACCGCGGTCTGGAATTGCCGCGCCTCGGCCAGGATGTAGGTCCAGAGCGGGCAATTGCCGGCAAACACCCCGTTCGCGATGCTCGCGATCCCAGTTTGCGGATCGCCCGCGCCGGGCTCGTCGACGGCCTTGCCGACGATGATCTGATCATCCGTCAGCGGCGTCAGGTTCATCGCCTTGGCGACAGCCTGGCCCGAGGGCAGGCCGAGCCGCCAGCTGCGCTCGAGATTGCGCAACGCCAACGACGACGGATTGGACGCGACCTCCGGCGGCAGCTTGCGCAGCGGGTCCACCAGCGACGCATCGATGCGATAGGCAAACTGCAGCCGCTTCTTGTTGTCGGGATTGGTGTCGTCGTCCTCGACGCCATAGGGGCGCGTGTCCAGATCGATGAAGCGGCCCCAATCCATGGCGCGTCCGGGGCCCATGGCGCGGAAGCCGGTCAGCGCATTTTTGTCGGGATTGTTGGGGTCGGGGAAGATCGGCAACAGCATGTTGTCCGCATCGTTCAGCCGATAGCCGGGGCGGATCATGGAATGGCCGAGACGGTAGGCCGCAACCGAGAACTCCACCGGCATGAATGGATAGGTCTTCCAGTGGTAGTGGGCGAGCTTGCTGCGGTCGTACTGGCCCGCGGTCTTCAGCTCGTCCAGCACGCTGGCGCGGACGATGCGCGGCAGGAAGTCGTTCAGCACGACGTATTGATAGTGGAATCGGACGCGCTGCTGCACCTCCTCGAACGACAGGCTGTCATTGTCGTCGACCATGCGGTTGTGAAAGCGCAGCATCAAGGCCTGGAACTGCGAGACGATGCTGTTCTCGTCGTTGCGGGGGTCGCCGATCAGGGCGCGGCCCTTGAAGCGTGGCAGGTCGCTGGCATCGGGTACGCCCGCGCCGGTCAGCTTCTCGCCGAGCCGGAACTTGATGCCGTCATACATGTAGGGCTGATCGTTCGGACCACGGCCGTAGAGATTGTCCAGATCGAGCGACGGCGTGCGGAAGTCGACGAGCCCGTCGGGGTCCTGCTGCTTGGTCAGCGAGCTGACCGGATCGAAGGTGATGTCGTGGTCGATGAACTGGCCGAAATAGGTGTAGAGCGCGGGAATGCCGCTCTCCTCCGCGTCCGGCCCGTCCTTCGGACCATCGAAGTCGGCGACCATCTTGTCGGCCAGCGCCGAAAGGTTCGCGACATTGTCGGCGTCGTTCGGACCGAATTTCGCCGGCGTGAGCTTGCGGAACATGCGTCCGAAGCGGCCCTGGGAAAGCGGCGAACGCGTTGCGTTCAGACCGCGCGGAATAATGCTGTGGCGGCTGCTCATTGAAAACACCTCCCTGAAAAGTCACGACGTGCAACGAATAAAGCTAAAGTTGTTCGCAACAGAATATGCATGTCACGCTAGATCAGGCGATTGGGTGCCACAAGCGATCTGCTTCACACACTGTGCGGCATCGATGATGTTCCGAAAGGGAGCGTTGCGAACAAGCTGCGGTCGCGCTTTGCAAATTTTTCCCGGAGCGATGACGGATAACATTCTCGTCATCGGCATGCGCGAGCGGCTTCGCGCATGTGAGTTCGCCGGACTGTCGGCGAAGTGGATCGTCTTCACGCAATAAGTGTGGCGGCGTGCGCGTCATGCGCGCACGCCGCGATGTCGTCAGTAGGCATACTGCTGCGAGAACGCGTAGCGCGGATTGATGCCGCAAGAGGCCGACGTGCCGGAGGCGGTGGCGAGGCACTGCTGATAGCTCGCGAACTGGCAGTTGCCGGGATAGCCCCACATGCGTCCCTGCAGGCAATATCGATCGTTTGCAGGATGTGCCTGGGCGGCCGGGGATGCTACGGCGACCAGGGCGGCGAACGATGCGAGAGTGAGGATGATGCGACGCATTTCAATCTCCTTCGAGAGGGGTGGACGGGAACGTCAGCGAGCCGGGCTCGTCTGAGGCATGTCATGCCTATCTTGGTGTCGGCGGAATGCCGTGCGTTCGCGACGTGGCACATCATGACGCAGCCGGCGGCCAGGAATGTGATCTACGCCACAGTTCGCGGTGGGGGTCCGGCCTATCGTGAGAAGACGTGCACGCGTCGATCCCGGAGAATCAGGCTTGTCTCATTCGGATCAGGTATTTTGGAGATTCTAATGCAAAGGTCATATTTGCTGGCTGCGACAGCAGCGCTGGCGCTTTTCATGCAAATACCGCTCGCGCTGGCCCAGAGTGCGCCGGCCGCCGGTGGAACCGCAGCGCCTGCGGCGACAACCACTGCGCCCCCAGCGACGACGACAACGCCGGCCGCGACCGGCGACACCTCCAGCCAGCCGGCCGACTCCAAGAAGAGCGCATCGAAGAAGCCGGCGAAGAAGAAGATGACGCGGCAGCAGGAAATCGATCATTCGGTCGACACCGGCACCGTGCCCGCGCGCTACCGCAGCTCTGTGCCCAAGCAGTACCAGCAGTACATTCCGTTCGATAAGCGGTGACGGGTCTCACGGCGGCGACGTGATCGGACGTCGGGCCGCCGGTGCGATCGTGTGACGGCCTTGGTGTGACGCCTTGTCGTAGCGCCTTAACCAAGCGGAATCCGGCCATACATCCCCAGTGGCGGTCTGCGAGAGCGGTGCTAGAGTAGGCCGAAGCCCGGGGGGAGAAATGAGCGACGACGTGAAGGATGCTGGCCTTGTGGCCATGATCAGCAGCATCCTGGGAGGCAACAAGCGCGCAGACAGCAGTGCTCCGCCGCCGCTCACCGAAGTTCCGCCGACAGCGCCGACGAACGGGTTCGACCTGGTCGAGCCGTCCACCCCCCATCCTGCGCCGGCCGAGCCCGACGTTGTGCCCGATGCCGTGCCGGCTGCCGCGAAGCCGGTCGAGCGGCCAGCGAAAATCACGACGACGCCTGATGGCAAGAAGCTGCTTCCCGCCGAGGCGATTGCCGATCTCGTGCTTGGCGAGCTGCGCAAGCTGGAGAATTTTCCGGCGACCGGCGCCTCCGTCACGGTCTACGGTTACAAGCACTGGAATGCGATGATCACCTTCGCGCCGTTCTCGACCACGTTCCAGAACGCGACGCGGTTCCGCCAAGCCCTGCCGGACCTGGTCTTCAAGCTGCGCCGTTTCGTCGAACTTGAGATATAGTCCGGGACAATCACCGGCCGCTGTTCGGCGCGATTCCCCGCTGTGGGGCGAGGCGCGAGCGCGTGCCCGAAACTGTTCGACAGGATTTTGAATTGAGCGTCGCCTTTACCAAGGAAGAAAGCGCCGAAACCGCGTCCGAGACGCTGCTGCCGGATCGCCCGATCTCGCCTCATCCAAACCTCGTGACGGAAGCAGGCTTGCAGGCGCTGCAGGCGCAGCTTCGCGAAGCGCGCGAGGCCTATGAAGCCGCGCAAGCCATCGAGGACGTCAACGAAAAGCGCCGGCAGTCTGCGGTGCCCTTGCGCGACGCTCGCTATCTGACCGAACGGCTGCGCACGGCGCAGGTCATTCCCGACCCGGCGTCGACCGATGTCGTCGCCTTCGGCAGCACCGTGACCTTCAGCCGCACCGACGGCCGCGTGCAGACCTATCGCATCGTCGGCGAGGACGAAGCGGATCCAAAGGCCGGATCGATCTCGTTCGTGGCACCGGTTGCGAAGTCGCTGATCGGGAGGACGGTGGGTGATGTCGCGGGTTCTGGCGCGCAAGAGATCGAGATTCTGTCGATCGCGTAGCGATGCGATCCGAGGCCTGAATGGTGGTCGCGTAAGGATCGAACTCCGACGGCTTTGGCTTCGGACTGGTTTCGCCAACTTCGAGGCGCCGCTGGGTCAGTTGCGCTGCCGCGACTTACCTGTTCAGCAAAAACCGCGAACGTCATATAGTGAGGGGGTATCAAGACCAATTCATTGCGTGTCAGGCAAAGGGAGGGATCCATGCGGAAGTCCCTGTTCTTCGTCATCGCAGCCGGTCTCGGCCTATCAGGACCACAGGCTCTGGTCGCGCAGGACGATGTAGATCAGCAGCTCGGCAGCGTTCATTTCCAGACCTCTTGCAACGATGTGGCCCAGCGTCGTTTCGATCGCGGGATGCGCTACCAGCATTCCTACTGGTACGCCAACGCCAAGGAGATCTTCGAGGAAGCCATCAAGGCTGACCCGACATGCAGCATGGCCTATTGGGGCATTGCGCTCACCTACATGGACAATCCGCACAATGCGATTCCAAGGCCGAACCTGGCGCCGGGCCTCGCCGCGATCACGAAGGCCAAGGAGATCGGCGCCGCGACCGAGCGAGAACGCGACTACATCGATGCGCTGATGGTGATGTATGCCGATTACGACAAGATCCCTCACGTCCAGCGGATGCGCATGCTGCGTGACGCGCAGGCGCGCGTCGCGGCCAAATATCCAGACGACGACGAAGCCCAGATCGCCTACGCCATTACGCTCAATACGTCGGCGGATCTGAACGACAAGACCTACGCGCAGCAAATTAAAGGCGCGGCGATTCTCGAGCCGATCTCCAGGCGGCTGCCGATGCATCCGGGCGTGACGCATTATCTGATCCATCTCTACGACTACCCGGCGCTGGCGCAGAAAGGGCTCGATGCCGCCAATCGTTATGCCAAGATCGCGCCGGCCGCGCCGCACGCCCAGCACATGCCCTCCCACATCTACACGCGCGTCGGCTATTGGAAGGAATCGATCGACTCCAACACCGCTTCCGTGAAAGCCGCGATGGCCGAAAAGTCGGTCGGCAATTACCTGCATGCGCAGGACTACATGGTCTATGCTCACCTGCAGCTCGGCCAGGACAAGCAGGCGCGCGCCGTCATCGACGACATGATCAAGGAGACCGACTTCAAGGCGACGGTCGCAGCGGCAGATTACGCGCTGGCGGCTTCGCCGGCGCGTTATGCGATCGACCGTGGCGATTGGGAGGGGGCCTCGCAGCTGCCGGTCAGGCCGAGCAACCTCAACTTTGCGATGGCGGTAACGCATTTCGCCCGGGCCCTCGGCGCGGCACGCTCCGGCCAACCGGAAGCCGCCAAGGCCGACATCCAGAAGCTGGCGGAATTGCGCGAAAAGCTGCAGGACGCCAAGGACAATTATTGGTCCGGAATCGTCGACATCCAGCGTCAGGTCGGCGTCGCCTGGGTGCTTTACGCCGAGGGCAAGTATGACGAGGCACTCAATGCGATGAGTGCCGCGGCGGATGCAGAGGACAAGACGGAAAAGCACGTGATCACGCCCGGACCGCTCGCACCGGCGCGCGAGCTTTACGGCTTCATGCTGCTCGATCGCGGCATGGCCAAGGAGGCGCTTGCCGCATTCGAGGCAACCAAGGCGAAGGAGCCGAACCGCCTGCACGCGTTCGCGGGGGCGGCCAAGGCGGCCGAAGCCCTTGGTAACAGGGAAGCGGCACGACAGAACTGTCAGCAGCTCGTAACGCTGACGACCAGTGCCGATTCGGAACGCCCCGAGGTCGCGGCGGCGAAGCAATACCTCGCCAGCAACTGACCCGGAACGAGAACGGTGGAATGATGAGAAGGGCAGCCGCCATCGCCGTCGCAGCAATCGTGCTGGGAAGCGCGCTGGCGGCATCGCTCGTGTGGCTCCATGCGCCACGGCATGCCGCCGCGAATTCCGCCACGCCGGTGTGGCACGAGGTGACCTGGCCCTTCTCGATCGACCAATGGGGCAAGGGAAAGGCGTTCCGCTGCAGGGCTTCCGACTGCGGTGTCGAGGTGACGCTGTACCTGCGCGCCAAGATAGGCTTTTGCAATTGCACGACGGGCGTCGCCGATGATGATGACCTCGATCGCATGGGCGATACCGTTCTCCTGGGCGAAGTCTCTCCACGCGGTTCCGGCCATCCCGTCAGGATTGCGTCGATGAACGGTCGCAGCCGCGCCTACACGCTCAACTCACGTGGCGCTCCCGGCAAAACGCTGGTGTCGGTCGTCTACAACGAACGTTGCGACATGATCGCAGCGACCGCTGTCACTGGCTCCGATCGGCCGGAGACCATCGAACCCCGCGTGATCGAGTTTCTGGGCGGCAGCACCGCGATGCACTGGGCTGAGGTCACACTGGGTCTGTGATCGACTGCACCTTCCCGATCGGCGGGCATTTCAATGCGGCGAATGGCCCGCGCAGCTGGGGCGAGGATTGCTATCGACAGGGGCAATCTCATTCGCCTAGAACATCAGCCATGCGTTTCCGTCGTCTTGTCCCGATATCGAAGGTCTCCGCCGTGTCCGCGAAACAAAGCGCGGCGGCTGGATGAGACGGTTTTTGTCGGGGGCGTTGCCGTTCTACGCGCTGGCCGGATTGGCCATGTGCATGTACCTCGTCCTGTACAAGACGAACCTGTTCGACTTGAACGCCATCGTCCAGGATGCGACCGGTTCGGCATGGTTTCCGGTCTTCATGTTCGCCTGTGTGCTCCTGGAGTCGGTCTTTCCGTATTTCGGCTATTTTCCCGGAACCGCCCTCATCCTGATGTCCGTCGCGCTCAATCCGAAGCCTGCGGATGTCTCCGTTTTCATCGTAGCGTGGGCGGCCATCATCGTGGGCGCCGTTCTGAGTTACGGACAGGCTCGCTTTTTCAGGCCGATGTTGCAGCGGGTTGCCTCAAAAGCGGCACTGGGCCGATGTGAGTCCCTCCTTGACTCCTATGGTCCTTACGCGCGCGTTGCCTTGTTCGTTCATCCCAACGCTTGCGCGATGTATTTCACGGCACTCGGACTTCTCGGCCGGAACCTGACGCGAGAGCTCGCTCATCTTTGCGTGGGTGCAGCAGCCTCCGTGGGCATTCTGTTCGTCGTCGTGACCAGGCTGGTGTCCTCCGCGGGCGCCACCGATGATGGGGAATTGCAGGTGCTGCTGGCGGCAGGCCTGGTCGCCATCGGGACCTTCGTCGGTCTCTACGCGGCCTTGCGGCCGGATCGGGCTGCTTGAAGCTTGATCCGGAAGAGCGCGAAGCGGTTTTCCGAACAGAGAGCTCGCTTTGAGCTTGGTCGGTCATGATCCATATGCGGAAGCACCCAAGTCAGAGCCTAAACCAGGGCAGGGTGAGATAGACGCAAGCGATCATCGAGAGGATGGGAATTACCCACACCCATCCCGACCAGAAGTTTCGCACTGAACGTCCGGGTAACGACGCAGCAACGAGGGCGACGATCAGTGCCCCGAGCGCGGCCGTCGCGGCCCACCCGTACCAGTACATCGCTGGAGCTAGAAATCCCATCGCAGGGTCAGCAACGTCTCGCGAATGATGCGTGCCCGCCAGCACGATGCCGAGCGACGGGAAAACGGTGAAAAGAGCAAGGTCCTTTGCGAGTGCAACCACGTAGAGGAAGCCAAATGTCGTCCCGAACGCGAATGCAAAGCGGCGGAACGCAGCCGATAACGTCATGCGCCGAAACCCCTGATGTTGTTTACGACGTGGCCGGTTAGGAAGCCCCACCAGATGACAAAGGCGAGGATCGAGGTGAGCATCGTGCGCGTCTGAGCAGGCTCGTCGGCACGCGGCCGTCGCCAGCAAACCCAGTAGGCTGGTAGCAACGCAAAACCGATCGCGGCGAAGTGCTCCTTGAGGTCGAAGAAGCCCAGGGCTGGCCAATGACCGGCGCGCTCTAACTCTGGCCTGATGTCGACGCGAAAATACAGATAGATGATCCCACCGAGCAGGATGGAGATGGCATACAAGACGACGACGGCGTCGGCGAACCGGGCCGATGGCACGGAGCGAAAGCGGCCGAAAAACGAACTGGGGCGCGTTCCCACAGTCGCCCACGTCGCCAAGGTCTGGTGCGTAATCGCGCCAAGCAGTGCAACGGCGACCAGGCCGTGAATAATCAGGAGTACTATCGCCAGAACCTCACTCCCGGCCTATTGCCCGCTTGCTGTCACGTGAAGAGTTCCTCAGTCCCGAATGGCTCCGCCGACCACGGCCGGAAGCGATTGAGGGTGAACTTCGTCTTCTGGCCGGGGTCAACGTCCACCAGCACGTAGTTGTACTCCTCTTGCGGAGGCTGGCCCTTCCAGTAAAGGTCCCGCGGATAGTCGGCGGGCACCTTGATGCTGGTTCGCCCCGGCAGGATTGGGTCTTGTTCTGCGCCCCCACCGCCCAACATCAGATACTTTACCCCATCTACATCGTAGATTTCCGTGGTGTGGACGTGCCCGTTCAACACGATCACCTCCATGTCCTTGGCATACGACGCAATCACCTTGTGCGGGTTATCGGGAGCCGGGATCGGGCCTAAGCCTGACCGCGCAAACACGGGATAGTGGAAGACGATAAACGCCTTCCGGATGCCATTGGCCTTCGCCTCGTCCATCCACTTTTGAAGCTGGGTCATCTGCTCGGCATATTTTGGTCGATCAGCGTCCCACAGCGACGGCGAGCGGTAATCGTACTTGCCACTCCAGAGATAGATGAAACGGGTGCCCTTGAAGTCGAATTTGTAGATGAGGTTTTCCGGCGTGACGCCGAATTTTTTCAGATACGGCACAGCCGAAAGTACGCCCTCAATCTTTGGGTCGGCCCACACCTCATGATTACCTACACTCATGAAAAATCGCCCATCCAGACCGGCTGCGCGCATCTCGTCATCCGGCGCGGGTAGCTTCTTCAGCATTGTTTCGTTCACGCGCTTCCAGTATGGGCTGTCACTCACGGTCAAGCCCTGATTGCCCCACCACACAGCGTCACCGCTATTGACCACGAATTTGGCGCGACCGGATTGAACGTCCTTGACGATTTCGCGCGTCACCCATTCGCCGCCCTGAAGCCGGAACATGGTTCGATGCACTCCGGGAAGCAGTTTCACGTCTTCAACGGATGCCTCGGTGACCCAACCCTTATCTACCGTCAGGGTCATCACTTCCGTCTTGGATACGAACGGCATGACGACCTTGATCAGGTCCTTCGTGACCGGATCGAAGATCATCTTCACATCCCTTGCGACGACGGCCTCGGCGACCTTTTCCGGCATGACCAACCCGAACATCTCGACGAAGAACTTGCTGAGGTCCGGTTGTCCCTCTTTCAATGGGAGGTACAGCATCGGTCGGGTATCGCCGACCGTAGCGAATGAAAAACCGGCTGCTGCGGGAAGCGGTGCTTGCGCGGGCGTTGTCTGTGTCTGGGCATCGGCAACGAGTGGCACGGAGACCGCGGGCAGTGCTGCGAGTGCGCCTAGAACCAGGCGACGACTGGGCTCGTTAGGCCAAGAGGATTGCATGATGATCACCCCTGATCGAGGAGAGGGAATGAGCCGCCGCACAGGGCGCGCAAACGGCCCGATTTGGCAACCGTCTCCCGTAGACCTTCAACGGTGGGTAAGCTTGATATAGATCAACGTCTTCACCTGCCGTAGCAGCGAGCACGTAGAGCGGCGGCTGGCAGCTATTCTGGCCGCGGACGTTTGCGGGCATCGCAGGTCCGCAGAAATACAGCGGCAAGGACGTGGCGAACCCACACAGGTGGCGAGCATGATGTCGATGAAATTGCCGCTGTGGCTTCGCTTTTTCCTGCTCGTCGGCGTCGTCGCCTTTGCAGCAGGCGCAGGTCTCCTTGCCTATCGGTACTACAGCCGCCCGGTAACGCTGACTGTGGCGGTCGGCTCGGTCGACGGCGAGGCAGCCAAGGCAATGTCAGCGATAGCAGGCGAGTTCGTTTCAGCGAACGCGCCGGTCCGGCTCAAGGTCATCGACAGCGGCACCGCGCTCGAGGCCGCTGCGGCTTTCTCCGCGGGCAAGGTCGATCTCGCTGTGGTTCGCGGCGATGTCGGCGACTTGTCGCAGGCGCAAGCCGTCGTCGTCGTCAGCCATATGGTCGTACTGATCATCGCGCCGCCGGGATCGTCCATCGACAGCATTGCCAGCCTGAAGGGACGCACGGTTGGCGTGGTCGGCGGAGCAGTGAACGCCAAAATTGTCGATGTGTTGACCAAGGGATACGATCTGGCGGGCGCGAAAGTTGTCTTCAAGAACCTTGCTTTGACGGATGTCCGGCAAGCCATTCAGTCAAAACAAGTCGGCGCCCTGCTTGTCGTGATCCCGCTCGCCGAAAAATACCTCTCGCTCGTTCGTGGATTTTTTCAGCTTGACCGTAAAAAGACCCCGGTACTGATCCCGATCGACTCCGCGGCGGCAATTGCAGAGAATGAGCGCGCTTTTGAAAGCTTCGACGTCCCGAAGGGCACGCTGCGGGGATCGCCGCCGGTCCCGGAAGATGACCTGACGACCCTGAGGACCTCGCTATACCTGGTTGCGCAAAAGAAGCTTGGCACTGATCTGGTAACCGACCTCACGGAGGCGATCATGAGCGCGCGCAGGAATCTGCTGCGCGAGCAGCCGATTTTCGCGCAGATCACCGCGCCCAGCACCGACCAGGATGCCTACCTTCCGCTGCACCCTGGCGCGGCAGCCGTCTACAACAGCACCACGCAGAGCTTCATGGATGAATACGGCAACTGGATCTATTTGACGCCGATGGTACTGGGTGGCGTTGCCACCATGCTTGCGGCGGCGTGGAAATTCCTGGGCCTCGGCAACCGCGCAGCCGAAGGCCCGCTCGATTCTCTCTACGCCCTGGCGCGCCGGATTCGGAAGGTCGATACAGAGGCTGAACTTTCGGATATCGAAGACGAAATCGACGGCATTCTAAAGGCGGAGCGCGCCAAATCCGCTGCTGGAGACGAGAGCGCGGTGGATGATGCCACATTGAACGTGGCGGCCCACCGGCTGGAGAACCTGATTCACGACCGACGCACATTGATCGCCAGGGGACCCGCAGTTGCCTCCGCGGCGAAGGCGACACAGCGCTAAGTCACGACACGCCGCGCGACACACTGGTGAATCATGAATGCAATCGCGCTATCGTGCATCACGTTTCTATGCATCTCAGGCGGTGCCCTGCTCGGTATGTTCCTTCCTGGGCATCACCTGAGCACGGATGACAAGGATGTGGTCAGGCTGGGCACAGGCCTCATCGGGACGATAGCCGCGCTTGTCCTCGGCCTGCTGATCGCCTCGGCGAAGGGCTCCTACGACACGCAGAGTACTCAAGTCACGCAGATGACGAGCAATGTTGTCCTGCTCGACAATCTGCTGGCGCAGTACGGACCGGAGGCGAATGACGAACGCAATCTGTTGCGGCGCGCCATCGTTGTTTTAGCCGATCGAATGTGGCGCGAGAAAAGTTCCGAGGTTGCCAAGGCGAACCCCTTCGAGGCGAGCGCCGCAAGCGACGCATTCTACGCGAAGCTTCAGCAGCTTTCGCCGCAGAACGATTCCCAGCGCTCCCTGCAAGCCAGGGCCATACAGGTCGCCACCGACATTGCGCAAACCCGCCTGCTGCTGTTCGCACAGACGAACAATTCGATCCCTATGCCGTTCCTGGTGGTGCTGATTTTCTGGCTCACCATCATCTTTGGAAGCTTCGGCCTGTTTGCCAAACCCAGCGCAACCGTTTTCGGCTCGCTGTTCGTTTTTGCACTGTCGGCCGCCGGGGCGATCTACCTGGTCCTGGAGCTGGGGCAGCCATTTGCGGGTTTGATGCAGATTTCCAGCGCGCCACTGCGCAGCGCCCTCACGCCGCTCGGTCCCTAACGTTCGCATGCCTCGCAAGGAAGCTTTCAGCGATTCTTGGAATCTAGGATCAATGGTGGGCGCACATGGGTCGAACCATGGGCCTCTCGCGTGTCAAGGCGGGCTAGTCGCTCGGGGGGGGGCGGGCCTCTCCTTGGATGATGGCATCATGCCGGTGTTTTGCCCGACGCGTCAATCGAATTTCGGAAAAGGCGCAACCAATTGATCCGACTGACGTCGGCTACTGTGCATGGGGTTGTTTTCGACATTTTTGATCAAACGGCCCCGACAGCCGTCAGGCCGGGGTGATCGTTTGCAACCGGCGGAGGGGGTCAGGAGGATGGATGGTGGGCGCACAAGGGATCGAACCTTGGACCTCTTCCGTGTGAAGGGTGCGGGCATGTTTTATTTGCACTACATATCAGATGCTTACGAAGGTGTGGGGCTAGATGCACGGCTCATGCACGGCGGAAGCGATGCAGCTTTGAGTCCTGTCGGTCGCAGGGAGCTAAAAGGTCGCGTGGGAAAACCGCGAGCCGTGCGATGTAGCAAGATGCCTGCGATGCAGCCTAAGAAACGAAGACGGCCACAATGCTGTAGTTATCTTCCGCCGTCTTTCTTTCGATGGTCTGATCGATTGCTTTTACGAATGCCTCCGGGTCGTCGAAACCAATTGCTATCTTGTGAAGCTCCCGAAGCATAATCATCTGATGTATGCCGTCTGACGTGAGAAAAATCTTATCACCGGGCTCTAATTCAAAGGCAAAGCCGTCGATCTTGGGGGCTTTGTGCATTCCTAGCGCGCTGTCTAGTATATGCTTACGAGGATAATCCATCAGTTCGTCTTTGGATAGCTTCCCGGCTTTAAACAGCCGCTCTCCCTCTGCATGATCCTCTGTCAGGCGCTTGATACCACGACGGCGCGCAACTACGGCTCTCGTGTCGCCGCAGTGCACGCCAAACATTTGATTCTCGATTATTGAAACGGCTGTCAACGTGGTTGCCATGCTTTTCAAGTTCGCATGTATGCGCTGCTCAATCAGAATCGCGTCGTGGATCATTTGGGCTGACGCCACCATTGACTCGGTGGAAACTTCCTTTTGGAGATTTTCCTCCAAAACCGCGATTGCAATTTCAGACGCGCGTCTACCCCCGCCCATGCCGCCGAGACCGTCTGCAACGGCCGCACAAACGCGCCCAGGTTTTGTCCATAGACCGATTGAGTCTTCATTGACCTTGCGCGGTCCAGCCTTGGAGAGCGCTGCAGCCCGGTAAATCATTTGCAAACGTCTGCTAGAACTTTGACCAGAGCAGGGTGTAGCTCGGTGCGAGTAAAAGAGGAAAGCGACCGCTCCAGGTGACTTACGGCGCGACATACATCTTCTTCGTCGATGCGAATTTGAATCCCGAGTCTCTTTGCTAAGTGCACGTCCATCTCGTCACCGCAAAGGTTCACGAATCTTCGCTCGACATACCATCGATTATGAGACGTTCCCATTTCGAGCATAGATAAAAGACATTCAACCTTGGCTTCAAAATCAGGGAGCGATTCAATAAACAGTTCAAGTCTGTTGGCGAGGCCATCGCAGTAATCAAAATTGAATGACGACGTCTTAACCCACTCAGCAAAAACAATAGCGATTCGTTTCGCGTGGTCGGGGGCTGAGGCACAAAGCTCGCCAATTTTGTCCGAGCTAAGTTTGAGGCATATTGCACGCTTGTCGTCAGCTTGAGCTTCATAGTCGAGAAAATCTGCCAAGCTCTCCCATGCTGCCGGGTCTAGGGCGTCTGTGCCCTCCAGAGCAGAAATGAAGTCGGTGGACTTCTGTGTAGCTGGATGAGATTCGGGATCGATACTTAGGACGGCGTCCAACACTGCCTTCGCAGATTTGAACCGCTTCTTGGGGTCTTTGTTCGTGCATCCTAAAAGGATGGGGCCAAAAGCTCCCCCTTCTCTAATTTCTCCGCACGGAACTCGATCTTCTGTACCGACCATGTCATGAAGAATGCAACCTAGCGAATTAACGTCAGATTGAACTGAAGCGTATCGGAGGTCTTTCGTTATTTCAGGCGCTGTATAGTAATCTGACTGACGCGCCATTCCTGTTTTAGTCAACGCGGAAATCTGCGACTCCTTGATCGAGATTAGTCCGAAATCGCTCACCGCGTAAAATTTTTGCTCTTCTGGTTTTCCAGCGTTCCGCTTGAAGCGCAAAACATTCTGCGGCTTCAGATCTCGGTGGTATATCTGCATGGAGTGCATTTCCTCCAACCCCGCGACGATGTCACTCAAAGCGCTGACGAAGCTGCCATCCAAAGTTTTATCTGCGGTCAAATCCTTAGACAGGGAACTATCAGCAAGGGGCATCAGGTAGTATGGCGGCGACACATCCAAATTTGCTTCGATAATTGGCACGATATTGGGGTGATTGACACTCCCTTGTATGCGCACTTCCTTCGCGAACCGCTTGATGACATTGGCAAGTAGTTCGTCGGAAAGCGGCTGATTTTTAGAGAACGTTTTTCGCGCGTACTGTTTTCCGGTAGAGCTTTCGACTAGATCAACAATGCCGAATCCGCCTTGGTCGATCCGCTTGATTAGCGTTAGTTTTTTCATTGTTTTCTGCCCCCGTTGCAAACACACAAGTGTAATTTTGTCAGAAATTGCAACATCTTTTCTCGTCAATTAGAAATAATAGCTGGCCGGTTTCAATCGACCTTGACTGTGTCTGACGGAATCCAAAGGCGCGGCCCCATCCCGCCCTGGCACATTGCGCACTGCGCTGCATTGGACGGTTTAGGGAGCTTTCGAACACGATTCTCAATGTTTTGAGTAAGGGTTGCCGCGATGAAGTCCTGTGCGTGCGAATACTCTAACATGCACGCCGTAAGCGCCGTTGTAAACGGCTCCGGTTACCTTACGCCACCCGGCGCGCCTGCCACGCGGCGAGCGCCGCGTTGCCAGCGTCGCGCTCCGCCTTCTTCAGCGTCTTCGCCCGCCGGTGGGTCAGTGCGACCGGCGACTTCATCCAATCGGCGTCGAGCCAATCGGGGAAGGTCGGCAGCGTGTTGATGGCCTCGATCAGCTTTGGTTGGGGCACGCTTGTATAGAGGCGGCTCATGTCGTCGGCCGCGTGCCCCATGATCTGATCCTTAATGTGCGGATGCACCCCGTTGACGACTAGCTGGGTCGAGACCGAGTGCCGGGCGGTGTACGGGGCGACGTCGAAGACGTGGGTCCGCAGCCGGCCGGCGGCGATAGCTTTCTTCATCTGGCCGCCGTTGTCGTCATAGACCGTGAAGGGAGCGCCGTCCCATGTGCGGACAAGCTTACCGGGCCGGTTCTCGACCATGTCCGTGAGCAAGGGAACGATAGCCTCATGGATTGGAATGCCGCGCGGCTCGCCGATCTTGGACTTCGGGATCGTGATCCACCGGCCGGGCACGTTGACCTGGGTGGTCTCCATCACGAATAGCTCGATGGGCCGCAGTCCGGTGTAAAACAGGATGGTCATGATGATCTGGTTGGCGACGCCCAACCCCTGCACGAATCTCCAGCCGGTTGCGTAATCGACCGGATAGGAGCAGAGCTGGCCCCGCAAATTCGGACAGTAGCTTGAGTGGATTTTCTGCCTGACAGCGGCGAGGATTCTTGCTGCGAATCAGGAGCGAAGATGACGAAGAAGAGCCGCCGGA
>NZ_JASAUS010000031.1:0-71923 GCF_029953005.1 Bradyrhizobium sp. Mp27
CCACCACCTGCTTTGTTACGAAGCAGGCAGCGCAACAGACCAACCTGTAGGGGGTCAATTTTGGACGCCGATCCCCCGGCTTAGGGGGTCAATATTGCAAGCCGAATGACACCGGATTCGTCCGACCAGAACTTCAAAACCATGCTCTTCAAGACTTGCCTCCGTTTCAATTCCAAGATGCGTTGGCTGGATCCAACACCCGGAAATGTACGGGATACAACCTGCAGTCAGGTTAAATCGGAACCTGCAAGTTATGCGGAAAATTGGGAACAAAAGTTCCAAAAATTGAACTGACGGAACCCTAGAATGCAGCTTTCTCCCACTCATCGCGCCTGCTTTTCGATCGGCACCGAGGCCGCGGCCAAGGGCGTCGTCGACGTGCTCACGGAGGTCTTTTTCGACGGCGACGCGGCGGTCGCCGCCTTTGAGCGGCCGGACGGACAGTGGGACGTCACGCTCCATTTCGCCGAGGCGCCCGACCAGGCATGGCTGCGGGAACTCATTGTAACTTCGGCAGGAAACGAGATCGCCGACACTCTCATCTTCGACATTGTCGAGGCCAAGGACTGGGTCAAGGCGAGCCTCGAAGATCTCGTCCCGGTGCCGGCCGGGCGCTTCGTCGTACACGGCAGCCACGACCGCGACCGCGTCGCGCCGAACAAGCTTGCCATCGAGATCGAGGCAGCGCTCGCCTTCGGCACCGGCCACCACGGCACCACCCGCGGCTGTTTACTGTTGCTTGACCACGTCCTGAAGAGTTCCCGGCCGAGGAACCTGCTCGACCTCGGCACCGGCACCGGCGTGCTGGGCATCGCCGCAGCGAAGGCGCTGCATCGCGCGGTGCTCGCCTCCGACATCGACCCCCCATCGGTGCGGGTGGCGGCTGAGAATGCGACACTGAACCACGTCGGCAACCAGGTGCGGGTGATCCGCGCAACCGGATTTGCTGCACCGGACTTTGCCAGATGCGGCCCGTTCGACCTGGTCCTGGCCAACATCCTTGCCAACCCGTTAAGGCAATTGGCCGGCCCGATGGCGCGGCACCTCGCGCCCGGCGCGCGCGTCATCCTCTCCGGCCTCTTGACCCACCAGGCCCCCGCCGTGATCGCCGCCTACCGTGCACGCGGCCTCGTGCCGGTGCGGCACCTGCGGATCGAGGGGTGGAGCAGTTTGTTGCTGCGGAAGATGGGGTAAGGCAGCGTAGGTGCCGTAGGGTGGGCAAAGCGACTTGTCCGCGATAGCTCGAAGAGCGACGGCGGAAGCGTGGTGGGCACGGCGCTCTGCGCCTTTGCCCACCCTACGGCATCGTCGACACCGCCACTACTCCGCCGGCTTCTCGTCCCGACGCGTCGCGCGCTTGCCCTGCAAGGCACGCCTGGCGCGGCGCTCGGCGAAACGGTCGATCATCTGGCTGATGAGGCCGCGCGGCTTCTTCGGTGTCGTTGCGGCCGGGGCGCGGTGGGCCGGCGGCGAAATCTTCTCAAACATGAACGCTGGCATCGTGTGTCCCCTCGCCGTTGAGATGAACCACTCGCTCGAATTTCCCTGTTATCCGGACGAAGCGCAACTGCTGCATCCTGTACTCCACTCAATTCGAATGGACCATTTTCAAGCACGGTCCGTGCCAGATGCGACCCCAAATGCGTCTACATTGCGGACTGATCCTCATGATCCTAAACTGAGCCATGTTCGAAGCACACTTCCAGACATTCGAGGAGCCCGAGGCCGGCGTCGCATTGACGGCGCGCCTTGCCGCGCTCCGTGAAGAACTCGCCCGCCGCAAGCTGACCGGCTTCGTCGTTCCGCGCGCCGATCAGCAGCAGAACGAATATGTGCCCCCCTCGGAAGAGCGGCTGGCCTGGCTGACCGGCTTTACCGGTTCGGCGGGATTGGCGGTGGTGCTGACGCATGAGGCCGCGGTCTTCGTCGACGGCCGCTACACGATCCAGGCGGCCAAGCAGGTCGACGCAAAGGCCTGGGCGGTGGAATCGCTGATCGATCCGCCGCCGGAAAGCTGGGTATCGACGCACCTGAAAGCCGGCGACCGCCTCGGATTTGATCCGTGGCTGCACACTTCTTCGGCAGCCGAGCGCCTCGCCGCCGCCTGCGCCAAGGCCGGCGCCGAGCTGGTCGCCGTCGACAGCAACCCGGTCGACGCGATCTGGCAGGACCGGCCGCAGCCGCCGCTGGCCGCGGTCGCCGTGCACAGCCTGCAAAATGCCGGGGTCGCCGAGGCCGAGAAGATCACGCAAATCAAAAGCGAGATCGCCAAGCTCGGCGTCGACGCGCTGGTGCTCTCCGACAGCCACGCCGTAGCCTGGACCTTCAACATCCGTGGCGCCGACGTCGCCCATACGCCGTTGCCGCTGTCCTACGCGCTGGTGCCGAAGGACGGCCGGCCGACCGTGTTCATCGACCACCGAAAACTCTCCAATTTGACCCGCGACCATCTGGAACAGTCCGCCGACGTGCGCGAGCCCGATGCGATGGCGCCGACGCTGATGGCGCTCGCCAAGAGTGGCGCCGCGATCGCGCTCGACAATGCCACCGCGGCCGACGCGCTCAGCCGGCTGATCGCAAGCGCCGGCGGCAAGCCGGTGCGCGGCAGCGATCCGATTGCACTGCTCAAGGCCGTCAAGAATGCGACCGAGATCAAGGGCACACGGACGGCGCACCGCCGCGACGCCGTAGCGCTGGCGCGCTTCCTCGCCTTCGTCGATCGCGAGGCACCGAGCGGCAAGCTGACCGAGATCGACGCGGTTGAGGCGCTTGAGACGTTCCGCCGTGACACCGGCGCGCTGAAGGACGTCTCGTTCCCGACCATATCAGGCACCGGCCCGAACGGCGCCATCGTGCACTACCGCGTCACCCGCAAGAGCAATCGGCGCATCGCGCCGGGCGACCTGCTGCTGATCGATTCCGGTGCGCAATATGAAGACGGCACCACCGACGTCACCCGCACGATGACCGTGGGCGAGCCGACCGGCGAGATGCGCGACCGCTTCACCCGGGTGCTGCGCGGCCACATCGCGATCGCGCGCGCGGTGTTTCCCGACGGCACCACCGGCGCGCAGCTCGACACGCTGGCGCGGCAATATCTCTGGGCCGCCGGTGTCGATTTCGAGCACGGCACCGGCCACGGCGTCGGCAGCTATCTCAGTGTGCACGAAGGACCGGCGCGGATCTCGAAGCTCGGCACCACGCCGCTGAAGCGCGGCATGATCCTCTCCAACGAGCCCGGCTATTACAAGACCGACGGCTTCGGCATCCGCATCGAGAACCTCGAGCTGGTGGTCGCCGCCGACATCGAGGGCGCCGAGAAGCCGATGAACGCGTTCGAGACGCTGACCCTGGCGCCGATCGACCGCCGGCTGGTCGATGTCGCGATGCTGGGCAAGGACGAGCTCGACTGGCTCAACGCCTACCACGCGCGCGTTCGCGCCGAGGTGCGGCCGGCGCTGGACGAAGCGACGAAGGCCTGGCTCGATCAGGCCACGGCGGAGCTGAAGGCGTAAGCGCGCGCCGGAGATGCATGGCGCTACGCGATTTGCGCAAGGCTCTCACCTCACACTCGCTGTCATGCCCCGCGAAGGCGGGGCATCCAGTACGCCGCAGCCTCTCGATTCAATCACTACGGCCTCTGGAATACTGGATTCCCCGCCTTCGCGGGGAATGACACCGAAGATGTGGCACGACCGCACAACATCTCAGCACACGCGCCCCGTAGGATAACGGTCTCCACACGCTGTTATCGTAACCGTCCCGAAATCCGAATAGCCGCATTCCGAAACGCCGATATCCGTCTTGTGCGAGCACGCTACAGTCGATTCGACTTCGAAAGACGGACGACTATGCACGGCATGATCAGCAGGCCGCCGGATGCGGCGACGAAAAACATCGCGACCTCGCGCGTGGTGTTGCTGCTGCTGGTCGTCATGACCGGGATCGCGCCGATCTCGCTCTACATCCTGGTTCCGGCGCTGCCCGTGCTGGCGACGACGTTCGGCCGCGACATCTCGATCGCACAGATGACGGTGTCGCTCTACATGGTCGGCATCGCATTGTCGCAGCTCATCATGGGACCGCTGTCGGACAGATTCGGCCGGCGTCCGGTCCTGCTTGGCGGCCTCGCGCTGATGGTCGCGGCGAGCATCGCCTGCATCTTCGCCGAAACCCTACCCCAACTGATCGCAGCGCGCTTCTTCCAGGCGCTCGGCGGCGCCTCCGGCATGGTGGTCAGCCGCGCCATCATCCGCGATATCTACGAGCGCGACCGCGTCGCCTCCATGATCAGCCTCGTAGTCGCAGCGCTCATGATCGGCCAGATGGTCTCACCGCTCACCGGCGGCCTGATCGAGACCGCATTCGGCTGGCGCGCGATCTTCTACGCCGTCACGATCGGCGCGATCGCGGTCGCAATCGGCATCGCGATCGCGTTGCCCGAGACCCGCCGCGATCGCGCGGTCGGCAGCGGCGGCTTTCGCAGCGACGTCGGCACCCTGATCAAGAGCCGCGCCTTCATCGGCTATGTGATGTGCCAGGTGCTGGCGTCCCAGATCATCTTCACCTTCGCCGGCGGCGGCCCCTACATTGTCGTGACGCAGATGGGCCGGACCAGCGCCGAATATGGCGCCTGGTTCGCGACAACAGGCTTTGCATATCTCGTCGGCAATCTGCTCTGCGTGCGCTTCGCGCCGCGACACTCGCTGGAAAAGCTGATCTGGTTCGGGCTCGGCCTGCAACTCTGCGGCAGCCTGTTGAACCTGCTCTGGAGCTTCACCGCTTGGAACGAGGCACCGGCGTGGCTATTCGGCACGCAGATGATCGTGATGGTCGGCAATGCCTTCGTGATGGCGAACTCCGCCGCCGGCGCCATCAGCATCCGCCCTGAAGCCGCAGGCACCGCGTCAGGCGCAATGGGCTTCCTGCAACAGGGCATCGGCGCGCTGATGTCCCAATTCGGCGCCTATCTCGGCGGCCACTCCGCCACCACGCTGCCGCTGACCTCCGCGGTGCTGGCGATATCGCTGCTCTGCGCCTGCATGATGATCTTCGTCGTTCCCCGCCGCGAGGTGGTGGTGAGCGAGGAGTTGATCGAGCAGGCGGAGGAGGAAGAGAGCGGGATGATGTGAGAGGCGATTGGCCTCGCATCAATCTCGGTGTCATTCCCCGCGACCCGGCTACGCCAACGCTTCGCCGGGGCCGAGGTCCAGGGCCGCCGAAGCCTTAGCGTAGGCGGCAAGCTGGGAATCCAGTACGCCGCGGCCCATCGGTTCTATCGCAGCCGTCTCGGAGTACTGGATCGCCCGGTCAAGCCGGGCGACGACAGCGGAGTGAGTGGCGCGAGCGCGCTCCGCTCACTCCCCGATCAGCGTCAGCCACTCGTCCTCGGTCAACACCTTGACGCCGTGCTTGTTGGCTTCCGCGAGCTTGGAGCCCGCGCCGGGGCCGGCGACGACGAGGTCGGTCTTCTTCGACACAGAGCCCGACACCTTCGCGCCCAGACGCTCCGCGGTCGCCTTGGCCTCGTCGCGCGTCATCTTCTCCAGCGATCCCGTGAACACCACCGTCTTGCCGGCGACGGCGGAGTTGCTCTTCGGCTTCTCGGCATCGACGATCTCGACTTCCTTGGTCAGCCGCTCGACGATGCCGCGATTGTGGCTCTCGCCGAAATAGTCGGCGATGCTCTTGATCACGGTCTCGCCGATCTGGTCCAGCGCGTCCATCTCGGCCATCGCCTCCTCGTCGCCCTTGGCGACCTTGAGGCAGGCGTCGTGGAAAGCGCCCCACGAGCCATAGCCGCGTGCGAGCGCCAGCGCCGTGGTCTCGCCGACATGACGCATCCCGAGCGCATAGACGAAGCGCTCCAGCGCGATTCTGCGCCGGCTTTCGATGGCGCCGAACAGGTTGCGTACCGACGTTTCGCCGTAGCCCTCGATCTCCTCGAGCTTCAGCTTCGCATTGCGCTTCTCCAGCGTGAAGATATCGGCAGGCTCCTTCACCCATCCCTCGTCGAAGAAGTACTGGAGCTGCTTCTCGCCAAGACCGTCGATGTCGAAAGCGCGCCGCGACACGAACAGCTTGAGGTGCTCGATCTTCTGATAGGGACAGGCGAACTCGCCGGTGCAGCGGGCGCGCGAGCCCTCTTCGCCGGCCGCCGTCTCCTCGCGCGTGACGTCGGTGTGCAGCGGGCACGGGCACTTCGTCGGGAAATGGAATTCCTTGGCGGTCTTCGGCCGCTTGTCGAGGACGACGTCGACCACCTGCGGGATGACGTCGCCGGCACGCTGGATCACGACGGTGTCGCCGATCCTGATATCGCGCCCCTCGCGCAGCACCTCACCCTTGTTACCGATACCCTTGATGTAGTCTTCGTTGTGCAGCGTGACGTTCTGCACGATCACGCCGCCGACGCCGACCGGTTCGAGCTTGCCGACCGGCGTGAACGAGCCGGTGCGGCCGACCTGGATCTCGATGTCGCGCAGCACCGTCACGGCGCGCTCGGCCGGGAATTTGTGCGCGATGCCCCAACGCGGCGTGCGCGAGACGAAGCCGAGCCGTTCCTGCCAGTCGATGCGGTCGACCTTGTAGACGACGCCGTCGATGTCGTAATCGAGTTTTGCGCGCTGCTCCTCGATCGAATGATGGAACGCGAGCAACTCCTCGACGGAATGACAGAGCCTGGTCAACGGATTGGTCTTGAAGCCGCAGCGCTCGAACCAGCCGATCATGCCGCTCTGCGTACCCTCCGGCATCGCGCTCATCTCGCCCCAGGCATAGGCGAAGAAGCCCAGGGGGCGCGAGGCGGTGATGGTCGGGTCCTTCTGCCGGAGCGAGCCCGCGGCCGAGTTGCGCGGATTGGCGAACGGCGCCTCGCCGGCCTCGACCTGCTTCTTGTTGAGTGTCAGGAAGGCCCTCTTGGTCATGTAGACCTCGCCGCGCACCTCGCAGATGTCAGGGACGTTGCGGCCTTTCAGCTTCTGCGGCACGTCTTCGAGCGTACGGATGTTGGCGGTGACGTCCTCGCCTTCGGCGCCATCACCGCGGGTCGCCGCGGTGACGAGCTCGCCGCCCTCGTAGCGCAGCGACATCGAGAGGCCGTCGATCTTCGGCTCGGCGGAAAAATCGACCTTGTCGTCGTCGAGCTTCAGGAAGCGAACGATGCGGCCGACGAAGTCGCGGACGTCCTCTTCGGCAAACGCGTTGTCGAGCGACAGCATCGGAACGGAATGCCGGACTTTCCTGAAGCGACCCGACGGTGCCGCGCCGACTTTCTGGGACGGCGACTCCGCGCTGACGAAATCCGGAAAGCGCTTTTCGATCGCGTTGAAGCGCTGGCGCAACGCGTCGTACTCGGCGTCGGTCACGGTGGGCGCGTCCTCTTGATAGTAGCGCCTGTCGTGCTCTTCGAGTTCGAGTGCGAGCCGCATGTGCTCGACCTTGGCCTGCGCCTTGGTGAGGTCGGCGACGTCGCGAAGCGGCCTTGCTTTGGATTTTGCTGCTCTTGCCATGGTGCTTGGATACGACGGAGCGGGCGGGAGGGTAAAGGCGGTTAGTCTCGTGCCCCCGGACGCTGCGCAGCGCGGAGCCGTGCGCTGCAGAGCCGGGGCCTGTGTGGCGGCATTCCGTGTCCCCGGCTCGCGCTACGCGCATCCGGGACACAAAGTCTAACTCGCCGCCTTGAGCAGCCGATCGGCGGCCGCCCTCGCCTCGGCCGTGATCTCGGCGCCGGCGAGCATGCGGGCGATCTCCTCGCGGCGGTGGTCGGCGGCCAGCGCATTGACGCGGGTGGCGACGCGCTTGCCCTTGTCGAGGGCGTCCTTGGAGATCAGCAGATGCTGGCCGGCACGGGCGGCGACCTGCGGGGCGTGGGTCACGGCCATCACCTGCACCTTGCCGGCAAGCCGCGCGAGCCGCCCACCGATGGCGTCCGCGACCGCACCGCCGACCCCGGTGTCGATTTCGTCGAACACCAGCGTCGGCGCCGAGCCGCGGTCGGACAGCACGACCTTGAGCGCCAGCAGGAAGCGCGAGAGCTCGCCGCCGGAAGCGACCTTCATCATCGGACCCGGCTTGGTGCCGGGATTGGTCTGCACCCAGAACTCGACGCGGTCGAAACCTTGCGGGCCCGGCGTGGCCTCATCGGTCTCGACCTGCGTCATGAACTTGGCGCGTTCGAGCTTGAGCGGCGCGAGCTCGGCGTTGACCGCCTTGTTGAGCTTGTCCGCCGACTTCTGCCGCGCCATCGACAGTTTCTTGGCGGCAGCGGCATAGCGCGCGTCAGCCTCGATCGCCGCCTGCTCCAGCTTCTTCAACCGCGAAGCACCGGCATCGATCAGGACGACGTCGGCAGCGTATTTGGCGGCAAGCGCGGCGAGGCCATCGACCGGCGTCGAATATTTGCGCGAGGCGGCGCGCAGCGCGAACAGCCGCTCCTCGATGCGCTCGAGCTCACCCGGATCGAAGTCGGTCGCGGCGAGCGCGGCCAGGAGATGCTGGTCGGCTTCCTCCAGCGCGTTGATCGCGGCGTCGATCGCCTTCACGGCGGGCTCGACCAGCGCCGGCGAGTTGACGCCGCGCCGCTCCAGCCGGCGCACCGCGGCCGACAGGGAGGCGACCGGCGAATGATTGCCGCCGACGGCTTCCTGCGCCTCCCGTAAATCGGAGGCGATCTTCTCGCCCTGCATCATGGTGGTGCGGCGACCGGCGAGCGAGGTCTCCTCGCCATCCTTGGGCGCGAGCTGCTTCAGCTCGTCGGAGGCGTGGCGCAGATAGTCCGCCTCGCGCGCGGCGCGCTCCATGGCGGCGCGGTGCTCTTCCAGCGCGGCGCTGGCCGTGCGGCGCGCGTCCCAGAGCGCTTCGACCGCGGTGACGTCCTTTTCGAGCCCGGCAAAGGCGTCGAGCAGGCGGCGGTGGGTGGCGGCATCGACCAGCGCGCGCTCGTCATGCTGGCCGTGGATCTCGACCAGGGCGCCACCGACCGCCTTCAGCGTCTGCACGCTGATCGACTGGTCGTTGATGAACGCGCGGGTGCGGCCGTCGGCGAGTTGCACCCGGCGGAGAATCATCTCGCCGGTATCATCCAGGCCGTTCTCGGCCAGAATCCTCATCGCCGGGTGATTTTTGGGGATATCGAAGACGGCGGTGACCTGCCCCTGCTCCGCGCCATGGCGCACGAGGCCGGCGTCGCCGCGGCCGCCGAGCGCCAGCGCAAAGGCATCGAGCAGGATGGATTTGCCCGCACCGGTCTCACCGGTCAAAACCGCAAGTCCGGTGGCGAATTCGATATCGAGCCGCTCGATCAGGACGATGTCACGGATCGACAGACGCGCCAGCATGGAATCAAATTTCCTAGCCGAGACTATAGGCCTATCTTCTTGAAGGCCCTGCTCATCCAGGAACCCTGATTCTCGCTCGGCTCGAGACCGCCGGATTTTACAAGATTATAGGCGTCCTTGTACCAGCGGCTGTCAGGAAAATTGTGGCCAAGCACCGCGGCTGCGGTCTGCGCCTCGGCGACGATGCCGATCGTCATATAGGCCTCGGTGAGCCGGAACAGAGCCTCCTCGACATGGCGGGTGGTCTGGTACTGCGTGACGACGGCCTTGTAGCGGTTGATCGCCGCCGTGTAGTCGCGCTTCTGCATGTAGTAGCGGCCGACATTCATTTCCTTGCCGGCGAGCTGGTCGCGCGCACCCTCGATCTTGGCCTTGGCCGAGGTCGCATATTCCGAGTTCGGATATTTGCGGTTCACCTCTTCCAGCGCGGCGATCGCCTTCTCGGTGCGGGCTTGGTCGCGGCTGATGTCCGGGATCTGATCGTAGTGGGAGGCGGCGATCAGGTACTGCGCGTAGGCCGCGTCCGGGCTGCCGGGATGCAGCGTGACGTAGCGGGTCGCGGCGCCGATGCAGCCGTCATAGTCGCCGCCCTGGTAGGAGGCATAGGCCGACATCAGCAGCGATTTGCGGGCCCAGTCGGAATAAGGATGCTGGCGGTCGACCTCTTCGAACTTCTTGTTCGCCCCCTTCATGTCCTTCTTCTCGTTCATGAGGTACAGGCCCTCATTATAGATCTTGTCGGCGGGCTCCTCGGTGAAGGTGTCGTCCTTGGCGGTGAACTTGTCCCAGAGCGCGCCGGTGCCGCAGCCGGCCAGCGGCAGCGCGAGCACCACGAAGGTGGCGGCTTGAAGCAGCCCGCGGACTCCAGGCGAGACCGAGAGATATCCGCGCGTCATACGCTGTGCCGACATGAATTTAAGCCCTGACGCCCTGTGATGCGGTGTCCGCCAGCCCATGAACCCCGTCATGGGCGCGAAATGTAGCCGTGTCGCCTGCCATGCGACCACGCCGTGTAACCGAAAAACGATCTCGAACCAACCGGATAGGCAGGCATTTCGCCCGGATTAAGGCGAACGCGCCGCAATCCTAGCCGATCATCGTTACCAGGAGTTTCCCGGGGAAAGCCGCCGCCAAACGCAGGCGGCAACAGAACGCCAGTGGCGACAGGTCCCTTCAGGACACGTCCGGCCCGTAGGCCGCGGCGATCCGGCCGCCGACGATGCCACGACCGACTTCGCCCACGGGACGCGTGGTGCGGCGGACCGCTTCGCCCTCGACCACCCGCCAGGCGGTACGGTCGGCGAGCAGTGCGGTCAGGACAGCGTGGTTGAGCTTGTGGCCGCCACGCACCGAGCGGTAGGCGCCAAGCAGCGGCAGGCCGGCCAGCGCGAGATCGCCGATCACGTCCAGCACCTTGTGGCGGGCGCATTCGTCGGCGTAGCGCAGGCCCTCGGTGTTGAGCAGCCGCTCGTCGTCGAACACGACGGTATTGTCGAAGGAGGCGCCGAGTGCGTAACCCGCGCTCCAGAGCCGGGCGACGTCGCACATCAGGCCGAAAGTCCGGGCGCGGCCGACTTCGCGGCGGAAGCGCTCCGGGCTCAGGTCGAAGCCGTAGCTCTGCTGGCCGATGACGGGATTGGTGAAGTCGATCTCGATATCAACGCGGAACCCGTTGGCGTAGGGCCGGATCTCGCCGAAGGAGTCACCGACCTTGGCCGAGATCGGCTTCAAGACCTGAATGAAGCGGCGCTGTGCCGGCTGGCTGACGATGCCGGCCTGGTCGATCGCGGCAATGAAGGCCGCGGCGCTGCCGTCCATGATCGGCACTTCCGGTCCGTCGATCTCGATGGTGGCGTTGTCGACGCCCATGCCCCGCAGCGCGGCAAGCACGTGTTCGGCGGTTGAAACCAACGGGCCGTCACGATCGCCGAGGACGGTGGCGAAGTCGGTCGCGATCACCTGGTCGGCGGTCGCCTGAATCTCACGGTCACTTCCCTCGAGGCCGGTGCGGACAAAAACAAACCCCGCATCGACGGGCGCAGGCCCAACCGTCAGAGTGACGGGAAGACCGGAATGAACGCCTACGCCGGCCACGGTGGCTTGCGCACGAAGCGTTGTTTGCCGGCTAAATTTCATCAGGAATCCGCCCCACTACGACCCACTGCGACTTATACTAGGCCCGCTTGGCCGGCCAGTGCCGACGGTTGCGAATCTCCGTATCCCCAAGTCACGGCAAACCATAGTCACAGCCTCAAACAGCGCCAACTCACGCTTTTTTACCGATTGTTACCCCAAACCTGCCGTATTCGCGCCAAGGCTTAACCAAATTGCGCCGGAGTTTGGGACCGTTATCGGCAGTTTTACTGAACCACCAAATGCGTAATTAATGATTTAAAATCAGTTGTTTGATCCCGCAATCCGGGCATGCACGGGACCAAAGGAAAGGTCCCGGCAAGCTTCCCGCCGGGACCCTTTTTCGTCAGCCTAATTGTAACAATCCTCAGGTCGCCTGACGCCTCAGGAAGGCCGGGATATCAAGATGGTCGTCACCCTGTGGCGCCGGCGCAACAGGCGCCGGGCGGCCATGCATGTCCAGGCCCTGAGGCGCAGGACGGCGGGCATACTCCGATACCGGCTCGCTCGCCGCGATCTGCTGCGCCACGCTCTTCTGGGGCCGGCGATCGGGCAGCGGCGGCATCGCGGGACCGGCGGTGCGGGCTGTGACCGGCGCCTCACTCTCCTCGTCGCGGCGGCCGAGACCGACATTGGCGAGGCGCTGGAGCAGCGACAGGCGGGTCTTCTGCGGGGTTTCTTCTTCAGCCTCGCCGCGGGCCTGGCGAAGCTCGGCCTGGGCCGGCATCGGCAGTTCGTCGATTCGCGGCATCCGGGGGGCACGGACCGGCCCACGCTCGGCCTGCGGCGGGATGAAGGTATCCGGCGTCATCGGTTCCTGCATCGCGACCGGGGCCATGTCGGGCTCCGGAAACAGCGTCGGCTTCTGCGCGATCGGGCGCACCGTGACGTCGCCATAGGTCTGCATCGGCGCGGGCGCCTGCGGGACCTCGGCAACGGCAGCCGCGATGGCGGCAAGCGCGGCGCGCTCGACATTCGGACGCGGCGCGGTCGGCGCGGCACCGGGGGCTGCGGCCGGGATCTGGGCTTCTAGCTTCTGGGCGCGCTCGGCCATGCGCTGATTGTCAGCGCGCAGGCGCGCGGTCAGGTCGGCGAGACGGCTCTCGGCTGCGGCGGCCGGAGCAGCGGGAGCCTGCTGCACCTGTTGGATCTGCTGCGGCGCCGCGTTCGCGACCGGGGCGCTGGTGGCCTGGGTGTTGCGGGCGATCGTTGCCTGCTCGATGCCGGTGGCAACAACCGAGACGCGGATCAGGCCGTCGAGCGCTTCGTCGAAGGTCGCGCCGACGATGATGTTGGCGTCCTGGTCGACTTCCTCGCGGATGCGGGTCGCGGCTTCGTCAACCTCGAACAAGGTGAGGTCCTTGCCGCCGGTGATCGAGATGAGGAGGCCCTTGGCGCCCTTCATCGAGCTATCGTCGATCAGCGGGTTGGCGATCGCGGCTTCAGCGGCGGTCAGCGCGCGCTTGTCGCCGGAAGCTTCGCCCGTACCCATCATCGCCTTGCCCATCTCGCGCATGACGGCGCGAACGTCGGCGAAATCGAGGTTGATCAGACCTTCCTTGACCATCAGGTCGGTGATGCAGGCAACGCCGGAGTAAAGCACCTGGTCGGCCATCGCGAAGGCGTCGGCGAAGGTGGTCTTCTCGTTGGCGACCCGGAACAGGTTCTGGTTCGGGATGATCAGCAGCGTGTCGACGACCTTGTGCAGCTCGTTGATGCCGGCCTCGGCGGTGCGCATGCGGCGACCGCCCTCGAAGTGGAACGGCTTGGTCACGACGCCGACGGTGAGGATGCCCATGTCGCGCGCGGTCTTGGCGATGACGGGAGCTGCACCGGTGCCGGTGCCGCCGCCCATGCCGGCGGTGACGAACACCATGTTGGCGCCCGAGAGATGGTCGCGCAGTTCGTCGATCACCTCTTCCGCCGCCGCCGCGCCGACGTTCGGCTGCGAACCCGCGCCGAGGCCTTGCGTGACTGCGGTGCCCATCTGCACGATGCGCTGCGCCTTCGACATCGTCAGCGCCTGCGCATCGGTGTTGGCGACCACGAAGTCGACGCCCTGGAGGCCCGCCGTGATCATGTTGTTGACGGCGTTGCCACCGGCGCCACCGACGCCGAACACGGTGATCCGGGGCTTCAATTCGTGAATATCAGGAACATTGATGCTGATGGTCATGTTTGCCTCTCGATCACGCGCGCGTGGGTTCGCCCCGGCCGGCGGCCGCGGGAGTTGGTGAAATGCGAAGGTTGCGGAACCGGTTCATCAGAAGCCCTCGCGTAGCCATCGTCCGACCTTTCCAAAATAACCGCCCGTCCCTGTCTTGACCTGCTGCCGCGTATGCCGCGGTTCGACATGCTCGTGGTGAACATATTGCGGGTAGACGAGGAGCCCGGCCGGCACCGCGAAGGCGGCGTTCTTCGCCTCGTTGGGCAGCCGGCCGAAACCGAGCGGACGTCCGACCCGCACGGGCCGGCCGAGAATCTGCGTGCCGAGTTCGACGAGGCCGGTGAGCTGCGAGGCGCCGCCGGAGAGCACGACGCGGCCATTGCGCTCTGAGGCGAAGGGCGAATCCTTCAGCTTGTCCCGAACCATTTCGAAGACTTCCTCGGCACGGTGCTTGACGATGTTGGCGATGGTGGCGCGGGAGACGATCTGCGGCAGATCCTGCTCGTCACCGGCTGTCGGTACAGACATCAGCTCACGCGAGTCCGATCCGCCGGTGATGACGGTCCCATATAACGTCTTGATTCGCTCGGCATCGGCAATGGTCGCGGAGAGTCCACGCGCGAGATCCATCGTGATGTGTTGCCCGCCGACCGCAAAGCCCGCCGCATGCACGAAGCGGCCGCCGGAATAGACCGCGATGGTGGTGGTGCCCGCGCCCATCTCGACGACGGCGGCGCCGAGATCGGCCTCGTCGTCGGTCAGCACCGACAGGCCGGCCACATAAGGGCTCGCCGCCATGGCTTCGACATTGATGTGGCAGCGCTCCACCGCCAGCATCAGGTTACGGGCAACGGTGGCCTCGCAGGTGACGACGTTCATGTCGACGCCGAACTGATGCGCGACCATGCCGCGCGGATCGCGGATGCCCTTGACGCCGTCGAGCGTGTAGCCGACCGGCAGCGCGTGCAGCACGGTGCGGCCCTCGCCGGTGGCGTGACGCATGCCGGTCGAGGTGACGCGGCTGACATCGGCCGGCGTCACCGCGCCGCCGCGGATGTCGGCGGCAGCTTCGACCAGCTGGCCGGAGAGCCGGCCGCCGGAGACCGACAGCAGCACGGACTCGACCCGCACCTTGGCCATCTTCTCCGCCAGCCCGACGGCCTGGCGTACCGCCTGCTCGCATTCGGCAAGATCGATCACCGCGCCGGCCTTCATGCCGCGCGACTGGATCTGGCTGTAACCGATCAGCTCCACCGCGTGGGTACGGTCGCGCAGGGCTTCGCTCGGCGCCGACGGCCTCAGCCGCGCAATCATGCAGGCGATCTTGCTGGTGCCGATATCGAGGCAGGCGACGATGCCGCCGCGCTTGTGCGGCATCGGGCGCGTCTTCGGGGTCTGGGTGCGATCAAGACCGGTCATGCGGCGTCCCCGGCCTTCTTTTTCTTCTTGTCCTTGAACAGGTCTTCGCGCGCCTTGGCGGCGTCGTCGGACAGCTGCACCACCAGGCGATCGGGCAGGCGCATGTCGACGGCGACGATGTCGCGGGAGAACAGCTTGTCCTCCTTGTCGAGCCTGGACAGCGTCGCGAGGGCGTTGCCGACGTCCTGCTCGGGCAGACGGATGTCGAGGCCATCCTTGAGCCTCAGGTTCCAGCGCCGCTCGCCGACATAGATCGCGGCCTTGGTCACCGAATTGATCTGCGGATAGCGCGCCAGCAGCGCCAGGAAATCGCGCGCCTGGGTGTCGGCGCCCTTGCCGACCACGAGCGGCAGCGACAGGAACCGGCGCGAGACGTAAGGCTCGAGCACGGCGCCGTCATCGGCGATGACGGAGAGCCGGCCGGCCTCCTGCCACAGCGCGAAGGCCTGGCGCTCGGTGATGTCGATCATGAGCCGGCCCGGATAGAGCTTCAGCACGGTCGCATCCGCAATCCAGGGATTGGCCTTGAGCTTGTCGCGCACGACGTCGGCGTCGAGGAACAGCAGCGAGGAGCGGCCGCTGACCCCGCCGACCGCGAGGATCTCGTCCTGGGTGAGCTGCTTGCGGCCGTTGATCACGACGGAGGTGATGCGGAAGCCCGCGGAATTGGCCAGCGCGTTGCGGGTGTCGCTGACCGCGGCGATGAAATCCTGGAGGTGGCCGCCCCTGACGATGCCGAAGCCGCAGCTTCCGGCCAGCAGCAGAACGGTCATGGTGATCCCGATCCGGCGCGGCGCGTAGCGCTCGACCAGCGCGACCACGCGCGGCGGCGGCTCGCGCTCGACGACGGGCTTGGCTTTGGCCTTGGACCTGATCTTGTTCTGGGCGGCAGCGCGCTTCTGGTCGCGCTTGTCCTGCACCCACTCGCGCAGAAGCACGACCGCTCCGATAGCGGCCGCCTTCAGGTCAGCTTGGGGCCTCAGCGATCTCAGAAACGACCGGGTGAGGCTTCCTGCACCATCCATTGCACGAGCTCGTCAACAGTTAGCCCGCGACATCGCGCGGGTCCTGGCGAACATGACGTCTCGGACTTGCCGGGCCGGGTGCTGGTCTTCAGAAGAAGAAAACCTCTCCCCTTCAAAGCGTTCGCTGGAGGTGACATCACCCGCAACAGCCCACGCGCCGGCAGCCAAAGCGTCATATGCGCCGCCAGCGTTAACCTTCGGACGTCCTGGTAAACAAAAGGTAAACTTCGTTAACGCGGGATGCGTTTTGCCCAGGCATGTGAGGCATTTATGCCGCGATGTCCGGCATTTTACCGGTTTTGGGTTCCAAAACCGGGCATTTCGGCCGTTCGGCCGTTAACCAGTCCTAATTATTTTCTGACGCCCCGCCCGGCGAGCTCGACCAGGCCGCGCAGGAAGTCGACGAACTCGATGCCTTCGGCTTTCAGCGCCTTGGGGTAGAGCGAGGACTTGGTCAACCCGGGCAGCGTGTTGGTCTCAAGATAGATCAGGCCCCTGTCGGAGACGATGAAGTCCGAACGGGAATAGCCGGTGCAGGACATGGCGCGATGCGCCAGCATCGCCTGCTCCTTCAGCGCAGCGGTGATCTCGGGCGCAAAACGGCCGGGGCAGATCTCCTGGGTCGACTTCAGGAGATACTTTGCGGCGTAGTCGAAATTGCCCTCGCCCGGAATGATTTCGATCGGCGGCAGCGAGATGATCGAGCCGTCGGGGCGCTCCAGCACGCCGCAGGTTGCCTCGACGCCGGCGATGTAGGGCTCGATCACGTACTCCTCGTGCTTCGCGGCATTGCGGACCGCGACGAGATCCTGCTTCGCATTGACGAAGATCAGGCCGTAGCTCGAGCCGTCGCGCGCGGGCTTGGCGATCAGCCGGCCGTATTCGGCGAAGGCCTCGTCGATCTCGTCGAGCGCAACGTTGGCCGGCGGCGCCACGCCGCCGAGCGCGGCGAAATGCTTGGCCGCGATCTTGTCGAAGGCGAGATGCGAGGAGGCCGAGCCCGATCCGGTGAAGGGCACGCCGCGCGCCTCGCACATCACCTGCAATTCGCCGTTCTCCGCGCGCCCGCCATGCAGGCCGAGCACCAGCACGCGGCCCTCTGCCTTGGCCTGATCGAGCGCCTGCCCCAGCGGAATGCCTGATGTGCCGGGCTTGAACTCGTCCTCGAACGGACGGGCGTGTTCGAGCAGTTGCTTCGACTGCACGACATGCACCTTGTCCTCGACGTCCCACCACCAGAGATCGGCCTCGGGCAGCGCCTGATGTAGCGCCTGGGCTGAGGCGACCGAAACCAGACGCTCCCGGTTGGAGCCGCCGAAGAGGATGGTGATGCGCATGTTCTCTCGTCGCCTGTCCAGGTTAGCCGGGAATTCCAATCCGCTTGATTTCCCAATGTAGCTCAATTCCGGAATTCGCCTTCACACGTTCGCGCACCGTCTCGCCCAGCGTCTCGATGTCGTGCGCGGTGGCATCGCCCGTGTTGATCAGGAAATTGCAGTGCATCTCCGAGACCTGCGCGCCGCCGACGCGCAGGCCGCGGCACCCGGCGGCGTCGACCAGCTTCCAGGCAGAATGGCCGGGCGGGTTCTTGAAGGTCGAGCCGCCGGTCTTTTCGCGGATCGGCTGCGCGGTCTCGCGGTGGGTCTGCACCTCCGCCATCCGCGCACGGATCGCATCAGTATCCTTGATCTCGCCGCGAAAGCGCGCGGAGGTGAAGATGATGGAGGGATCGACGCCGCTGTTGCGGTAGACGAACTTCATGTCGGCGTTGGAGAACACGTGCTTGCTGCCGTCCCTCGCAACGCCGGTCGCCTCGATCAATACGTCCTTGGTCTCGCCGCCATTGGCGCCCGCATTCATGCGCAGCGCACCGCCGATGGTGCCGGGAATGCCGAAATAGAATTCGAGCCCGCCGATATTGGCGGAGGCCGCCACTTCCGCCACGCGCTTGTCGAGCGCGGCAGTTCCAGCGGTGACGACATCGCTGCTCGCGCTCGCCTCGCCAAAGGCGCGCGGCGCCAGCCGAATCACCACGCCCGCAATGCCACCGTCGCGCACGATCAGGTTGGAGCCGACGCCGACGACATAGACGGGAATGTCGGACGCAAGATGCGCGAGGAAGTAAGCGAGATCGTCCTCATCCGCCGGCGTGAACAGCACCTGCGCGGGACCACCGACGCGAAACCAGGTGAGCTCGGCGAGCGACTGGTTGGCCAGCATCCGGCCGCGCAGCTCCGGCATCGCGGCTTTGAGATCGGGCGTGATGTCGGGAAAGCTCATTGGACGTACGGAAGGTTTGGAAACCAGACACCACGATGAAGCATCGTGCCCATGTTTGGAACAACATGGTCTTGATCAAGTTCATCAATGCTTCGCACGTCCGTCCAGCTCTCGATCATCGGCTCTTCTATCGGTCGTCCCTTCAGAACCTGCCTTGCTTCGGCTAGAAGACACATCGCATCTTGCCAATCCCGAGCGGTGATACCGAAGCCACCGGGAACATCTCTTAGCTGCAGCCAGAGTACTCTCATCCGAGCGCCTTCAACTGGTCCGGCAGCGCATACGCCCATTGCGTGATGTTGCCGGCGCCAAGGCACACGACGAGATCGCCCGACTTCGCGAGTCCCTTGACGATCCCCGCGAGCTCCGGCGCACCCGGCAGCGGCACCACCTCGCGATGGCCATGGGCGCGCAGGCCAGCGACGAAGTGATCGCGGTCGATGCCGTCGATCGGTGCCTCGCCGGCAGCATAGACATCGGCGACAACAACCGCATCCGCATCGTTGAAGCAGGTGCAGAATTCCTCGAACAGCGATTGCAGGCGGGTGTAGCGATGCGGCTGCACCACGGCGACGATCTTGCCGTTGGTGGATTCCCGCGCCGCCTTCAGCACTGCCGCAATCTCGACGGGGTGATGACCGTAATCGTCTATCACCGTGACGCCGTTCCACTCGCCGGTCTTGGTGAAGCGGCGCTTGACGCCGCCGAAACCTGCGATCGCCTTGCGGATCGCCTCGTCCGACACGCCGAGCTCGCGCGCGACCGCGATCGCGGCCGTCGCGTTGGAAGCGTTGTGGCGGCCCGGCATCGGCAGCATGAGATCGGCGATCTCGTGCACGGCGCCGGTCTTGCGATCGCGGAACGCGACCTTGAACTTGGAGCCACCGCCCATCGGGGTGAGGTCAAGCAACCGCACATCGGCCTGCGGATTCTCGCCATAGGTGATGATTCGGCGATCCTCGATCTTGCCGACGAGGCTCTGCACGACGGGATGGTCGATGCACATCACGGCAAAACCGTAGAACGGCAGGTTCTCGACGAAATGCCGGAACGCGTTCTGCACCGCCTCGAAGGTCTTGAAGTGATCGAGATGCTCGGGGTCGACATTGGTGACGATCGCGACATCGGTCGGCAACTTCAGGAACGTGCCGTCGCTCTCGTCCGCCTCGACCACCATCCAGTCGCCGGCGCCGAGGCGCGCATTGGAGCCATAGGCATTGATGATGCCGCCGTTGATCACGGTGGGATCGAGGCCGCCGGTATCGAGCAGCGTTGCGACCATCGTGGTCGTGGTGGTCTTGCCGTGGGTCCCGGCGATGGCGACGCAGCTCTTCAGCCGCATCAACTCCGCCAGCATCTCGGCGCGGCGCACCACGGGAATGCGCCGTTCGCGCGCCGCCATCAATTCCGGATTGTCGCGCTTGATCGCGGTGGACACGACGACGACCGCAGCGCCGTCGACATTCTCGGCCTTGTGGCCGACCGAGACCTTTGCACCCGCCTTGCGCAGACGGTCGAGATTGTAATTGTCGGAGGCGTCCGAGCCCTGCACGACATAGCCGAGATTGACCAGCACCTCGGCGATCCCGCTCATGCCAATCCCGCCGATCCCGACGAAGTGGATGGGTCCGATCTCGCGCGGCAGTCTCATGCTCTGTTCCCTGACCTTGCCGCCGGAAAGGCGGCATCTGAACGGCCAAATCAGCCGCGCCGTTGTTACTGGATGCCCCGCTTTGGAAGGCCAAGACAAGGGCTTTTTCGCGTCAGATTCCCGCGACTTTGACCACCAGATCGGCCAACCGTTCGGCCGCATCGAGCCGCCCTGCCCCCTTCGCGGCTGCGGCCATGGAGGCAAGACGCGTGGGCTCGGCGGCGAAGGCGGAGATCTCGGCGGCGAGCCGGTCGGAGGTGAACTCGGTCTGCGGGATACGGATCGCGCCGTCGACCTCGGCCAGCACGCCGGCATTGGCGAACTGGTCCTGGTCGATCGAGCCGGGCAGTGGCACCAGGATCGAGGGCCGTCCGATCGCGGCGAGCTCGGCGACCGTGCCGGCGCCTGAGCGCGACACCACCAGATGGTTGGAGGCGAGCCGCGCCGGCAGATCGGTGAAGAACGGCGCGAGCTCGGCATTGATCTTGAGCTTGTCGTAGACCGCGCGCACGCGCGCCATGTCCTCGTCGCGGACCTGCTGGGTGAGGACGAGCCGGCTCCACAGTGCGGGCTCGAGCCGCTCGATCGCACCCGGGACGATGTCGGCCATGATGCGCGCGCCCTGGCTGCCGCCGACGACGAGCAGGCGCAGCGGTCCGTTCGCTTCGGGCGCGACATAGGGCACGGCAGCTGCGGCGAGGATCGCCGGACGCATCGGCGTGCCCACGGTCGTGGTCTTGCCAGCCAGCGCCGGATCGCGGTCGAGCACGCCGGGCAGCGACGTCGCGATGGCGCGGACACGGCTCGACAGGAACCGGTTGGCGCGGCCGAGCACCGCATTGGCGTCGTGGATGATGCTGGGCACGCCCGCAAACTTTGCAGCGACCAGCGGCGGCAGCGTCGGGTAGCCGCCGAAGCCGACGACGGCAACGGGCTTCAATCGCCTGATCAGGCCGTAGGCGGACAGCGTGCCGGCGGCGAGCGTCAGGCCGGCATAGGCGAGCTGCAATGGATTGCGGCCACGCGCGGTCTCGCTCGAGACGACGTCGATCATGTCCTTGCTGAACAGCCCGCTATAGCGCAGCGCCCGCTCGTCCGTGACGAGGCGGACGCGAAAGCCGCGCCGGATCAGCTCGACACCGAGCGCTTCGGCCGGAAACAGATGGCCGCCAGTGCCGCCCGCGGCGAGAAGAATCAGGGGGGAGTTGTCCATGGGTGCCCCTTTTACAGGCCCTCCGCCGTCATTGCGAGCCGGCTACACCGCGCTCGTGCCCCGGGCGCAGCGCAGTACGCCGCACTTCGCGGCGTGGTGCGCTGCTGAACCGGGGCCCATTGGTGCGGCATTCTGGGTCCCGGCTCTGCGCTCCGCTCCGCTACGCTTGTCCGGGGCACGAGAGGGTCACGCGTAACTGCGCATCGCCTCAGCGTGACCGCTTGCCTCGACTTCGGTGCGCGGGCGCAGCCGCGTCAGCGCCAGCATCATGCCGACGCCATAGGCCAGCGACACGATCGAGGAGCCACCATAGGAGATGAAGGGCAGCGTCATGCCCTTGGCGGGGATGAGCTGGAGGTTGACCGACATGTTGATCGCGGCCTGCACGCCGAACAGGATCGCAAGGCCGGACGCCGCAAAGCGCGAGAACATGTCCTCATTGGCGTAGGCGCGCGACAGCGTGCGGATCACGACGAAAGCGAACAGCGCCAGCATCGCAAGGCACAGGATGATGCCGAACTCCTCGGCGGCAACCGCAAACACGAAGTCGGTGTGACTGTCCGGCAGGCTGCGCTTGGCGATGCCCTCGCCCGGCCCGAGCCCGAACCATCCGCCGTTGTAGAAGGCTTCCATGGCGGTATCGACCTGGAAGGTGTCGCCGGAAGCCGGGTTCATGAAGCGCTTGATGCGGCCGGCGACGTGCGGAACGAACAGATAAGCGCTGAACAGACCGGCCGCGGCGGCGCCCGCCAGGCCGAACACCCAGATCATGCGCATGCCCGCGATGAAGAACAGCGAGCCCCACACCATCAGGACCAGCATGGTCTGGCCGAAATCGGGCTCCATCACCAGCAGCGAGACCAGCATCAAGAGCAGCACCAGCGCCATCGAGGTCGCCGGCATCTCGGGTCGCCTGGTCGATTCCGCGAACAGCCAGGCGGCGATGACCACGAACGACGGCTTTGCGATTTCGGAGGCTTGGATATTGACGCCGAGCAGCGTGATCCAGCGCCGCGATCCCTTCACTTCGGGGCCGATCGCGAGCGTCAGCACGATCAGGATGATGCTGGCCGCGAAGATGATCAGGGCCGAGCGGCGGATCGCGCGCGGCGACAGGAAGGACACCCCGAGCAGCACCAGGCAGGACGGCGCCAGGAACATCACGTGCCGGCTGAAGAAGTGGAAGGGATCGAGCCCGATTCGGGTCGCAACCGGCGGGCTCGCCGCCAGCGACAGGATCACCCCGGTGAGCATCAGCGCCAGAATGGCACCCATCAGCGGCTTGTCGACGGTCCACCACCACTCGGAAAAGGGGGTGCGTTCTTCACGGGAGAGCATGGGCGGCCGCTTTCGGACAGAGGTCGGTCCATTGGTCGCCGAGGTTGGTTACCGGGGGGTTAAGGAGATCGATAACTTTGGAGAGAGCGCACAACGCGACCACAAATGGTGGTCATGCCCCGGCTTGACCGGGGCATCCAGTACGCCGCAGCCCCTCGGCTCAAGCACGGCCTCTGGGATACTGGGTCGCCCGGTCAAGCCGGGCGACGACAGCGGAGATAGGAGAAACAGCGCCCCTCACACCACCGGTTTCACGCCCGGCAGTGCCTGCACCAGCTCGCGGAACCTGGTGCCGCGGATCTCGAAGTTGCGGTACTGGTCGAAGGACGCGCAGGCCGGTGACAGCAGCACCACCGCATCCGCGAGGCCCGAGGCTTCGGCATCGCGCGCGGCGTGCTCGACGGCGACGTCCAGCGTCTGGCTGATCTCGTGCGCCACCTGCGTGCCCAGCGTTCCCGAAAACTCCTGCGCGGCCTCGCCGATCAGATAGGCCCTGCGGATACGCGGGAAGAAGCCGGTCAAGCTGGTGATGCCGCCCGCCTTCGGCTTGCCGCCGGCGATCCAGAAGATGTCCGAAAAGGACGACAGCGCATGCGCAGTCGCGTCCGCGTTGGTGCCCTTGGAGTCGTTGACGAACAGCACGTTACCGCGGCGGCCGACCTGCTCCATGCGATGCGCGAGGCCCGGAAAGCTGCGCAGGCCGTTCTGCAGCACATCGAGGCTGATGCCCATCGCGAGCGCGGCGGCGGCGGCGCAGGCCGCGTTCTGCGCGTTGTGCTGGCCGCGGAGCGAGCCGATGCCGCCGAGCTTTGCGACCTCGCTCCTGGCACCGCCCGCGGTGCGCACGATGGTGCCGTGCTCGACATGGATACCGGAGGCCAGCGGGTTCTTGACGGAGATCCGCACCACGTTCTTGCCGGCGCGGTCGAGCCGGTCGGCGATGTCGCGGCAGAAGCCATCGTCGACGCCGACGATCGCGGTGCCGCCCGCCTGCACGCCGGCGACAAGGCGTTCCTTCACCGCAGCGTAATGCGCGAGCGTGCCGTGACGGTCGATGTGGTCCTCGCTGACATTGAGCAGGATGCCGACGGAAGGATCAAGCGAGGGCGTGAGGTCGATCTGGTAGGACGACATCTCGATGACGTGGACGCGGCCCGTACGCGGCGGCTCCAGCGACAGGATCGCGGTGCCGATATTGCCGCCCATCTGGGTGTCGTAGCCGGCGACCTTTGTGAGATGCGCAATCAGCGCCGTCGTGGTCGATTTGCCGTTGGTGCCGGTGATCGCGACGAACGGCGCATTGGGCGCGTGCCGCCGCCGCTCGCGGCAGAACAGCTCGATATCGCCGATCACCTCGCAGCCGGCCTCGCGCGCCTTCAGCACGCTCCAGTGCGGCACCGGATGCGTCAGCGGCACGCCGGGCGCGAGCACCAGCGCCGCGAAATTCGCCCAGGAGACATTGCGCAAATCGGCGGTAATGAAACCCGCTTGCGCAGCCTTGGCGACGTTCTCGGCATTGTCGTCGGCGGCAATCACATCGGCGCCGCCCGCTTTCAACGCGTGACAGGACGCAAGCCCCGAACCGCCGAGGCCGAACACCGCGACCGTCTTGCCGGCGAAGGATGTGACCGGGATCATCGCAAAACCGTCAACGCAGCTTCAGGGTGGAGAGGCCGGCGAGCGCCAGCATCACCGAGATGATCCAGAACCGGATCACGATCTGCGGCTCGGTCCAGCCGAGCTGCTCGAAATGGTGATGGATCGGCGCCATCCGGAAGATGCGTTTTCCCGTGAGCTTGAAGGACACCACCTGCACGATGACGGAAACCGCCTCCAGCACGAACAGGCCGCCGATCACCGCGAGCACGATCTCGTGCTTCACCGCGACCGCGATGGCGCCGAGCATGCCGCCGAGCGCGAGCGAGCCGGTGTCGCCCATGAAGATCGAGGCCGGCGGCGCGTTGAACCAGAGGAACCCGAGACCGGCGCCCAGCAGTGCGCCGCAGAGCACCGCGAGCTCGCCGGTGCCGGCGACATATTTGATCTGGAGATAGTCGGCGAACACCGCGTTGCCGGCGAGATAGGCGATCATCGCAAAGCTCGCGGTCGCAATCATCACGGGAACGATGGCGAGGCCGTCGAGGCCGTCGGTGAGGTTCACCGCATTACCGGCGCCGACGATGACGAAAGCGCCGAACACGACGAAGAACCAGCCGAAATGCAGCACCGTGTCCTTGAGGAAGGGAATCGTCAGCGCGGTCGACGCGGGATCGCGGTTCAACCGCACCAGCGCATAGCAGGCGACCAGCGCAATGGCGGCCTCGATCAGCAGGCGCAGCTTGCTGCCGAAGCCCGTCGTGGTCTGCTTGGTCACCTTGAGGTAATCGTCATAGAAGCCGACGAAGCCGAAGCCGAGCGTCACCGCCAGCACGATCCAGACATAGGGGTTGAGCGGATTGGCCCACAGCACCGTGCCGACCGTGAGGCCGGACAGGATCATCAGCCCGCCCATGGTGGGCGTGCCTTTCTTGGCGAGATGCGATTGCGGGCCGTCGGTCCGGATCGGCTGGCCCTTGCCCTGACGGATGCGCAGATGGTCGATGATCCAGGGCCCGAACAGGAACACGAACAGCGCGCCGGTGACGACGGCGCCGCCGGTGCGGAAGGTGATGTAGCGGAAGACGTTCAGGAAGGTGCGAACGGCACCGAAGCCGGGAAATGTGTTGGAGAGCTCGATCAGCCAGTAAAACATTCAGACGGTCCTATGGCGCCTTTGCACGCGGCCCTGGTGTTGGCCTTGACTTGCCGGCCTTGACTTGCCTCACGCGCATTCGCGGGTCTTCTTCATGGGTCGGGCGACCTCTGGGAAAACGGACGGCTTCGCGCCGCAAAGGGTGGGATTCGGGAACTGCGCCTTCCAAGCAGTTTACGCCTTTGCCTGCAAGGCGGCCACTAGGCCCGGCACAAACTTGTTGACCCAGAACATCTTCTTGCTGCCCTTGACAACCACGACATCGCCTGCCCTCAGCAGATTTGCGACCTCGCCCGGCTTCAGCGTGGCGGGGTCGTCGTGCCAGCCCAGGCCCTTGCCCGCCGGCAACACGTCGTAGAGATGGCGCATCAAAGGACCGACGCAGTAGACACCGTCGATGCCGTCGAGATGCTTGGCGAGGGCCGTGTGGTAGCTTGGTGCGTCATCGCCCAGTTCCAGCATGTCGCCGAGCACCGCAACGCGGCGGCCGCCGGTCACGTTGCGCGCCTGGAGGCTTTGCAGTGCAGCAGCCACGCTGGCCGGATTGCCGTTGAAACTGTCGTCGATCACGGTGACGCCGCCGATCGCCTGCTCGACGCCGCGGCCGGTCATGATGCCGACCCGGTCGAGCTTGATTGCGAGCGTCGCCGCATCGAGGTTCGCGGCGCGGATCGAGGCGAGCGCCGCGAGCGCGTTCTGCACGCGGTGCGGTGCGCCCGGCGTCAGGCTGAAGGCGATCTCCTTCTTGCCGAGCGCGGCCACGACCTGCCAGCTCTCGCCATGCGGCGCGTGCGCGACCTCGTGCACCTCGGCTTTCTCGCCGAAGCGTACGACCTTGCCCTTCCAGTCCGGCGCCTTGATTCCGGCAGGCAGAACCAGCACGCCATCTTCGGGCAGGCCGAGCGCGATCGACACCTTCTCGCGCCTGATGGCTTCGAGCGAGCCGAGCTTTTCCAGATGCACCGGCTGAACGTTGACGACAAGCGCGACGGTCGGCCGCGTGAGCTCGCTGAGCCGCGCGATCTCGCCGGTCTGGTTCATGCCCATCTCGACGACCCAGAGGCTGGCGTCAGGCCTCGCATTGCACAGCGTCAGCGGCACGCCCCAGAAATTGTTGAAGCTCGACGGGCTGGCATAGGCGCCGGGATAGGCCGCAAGGAATTCCTTCGTGCTGGTCTTGCCCGCGCTGCCGGTGAGCCCGATCACCGGTCCGTTGAAGCGGGCCCGTGCGGCGCGTGCGAGGCCCCAGAGACCGTCGATCAGCGTGTCCTTGACGACGATCTGGGGAATGCGGATGCCGGCGATCTCGTGCGGCACGATCATCGCGACAGCGCCCGATACTTCGGCCTTGTCGGCGAACTCCCAGCCGTCACGCGCGCTGGCGAAGGCCGAGATGAAGCCGCCGCTCGGCGTGCCGCTGAGCGCGACGAACAGGCTGCCCGGCTTCACCAGGCGGCTGTCCTGGGTGACGAACTCGATCGGCGTGTCCGGAAATGATCCCGCAGCGCCCAGCGCACGCGCCACTTCGGCAACCGTCCATATTGGCGCGCTCATGCATCCCTCGACGCTAATGCGGCGGCGACCGCCTCGTGATCACTGAAGGGCAGCACCTCGCCGCCGACGATCTGCCCGGTCTCGTGGCCCTTGCCGGCGACGAGCAGCGCATCGCCGTCTTCCAACTCCTCGATCGCGGTGCGGATCGCCGCCGCGCGGTCGCCGATTTCGCGGGCACCTTTTGCCGTCGCGAGGATTTCGGCGCGGATGGCTTCCGGCTTCTCGCTGCGTGGATTGTCGTCGGTGATGATGACGCGGTCGGCGTTCTCGGCCGCGATCTCGCCCATGATCGGCCGCTTGCCGGCATCGCGATCGCCGCCGGCGCCGAACACGACGACCAGCCTTCGCTTCGCGTAAGGACGCAGCGCCTGCAGCGCCTTCGCCAGCGCATCGGGCTTGTGCGCATAGTCCACGAAGATCGGCGCACCATTGCGCTCGCCAACGCGTTCGAGACGTCCCTTGGCACCTTCGAGATGTTCGAGGCTCGCGAACACATTGGCGGCGTCACTGCCGGTGCCGATCGCGAGACCGGCCGACACCAGCGCGTTCTCGATCTGGAATTCGCCGACCAGCGGCAACCGGATCGCATGGCGCTTGCCGCGATGTTCGACGGCAAGGACTTGCGAAAAACCTTCGACCACGGCCGCGGCGAGACGAATGCCCTCGCCTGCCCCATCACCGTTGCGGCCGACCGCCATCACGCGCAAACCGTGCGACCTGGCAGCATTGATTGCTTCCGCCGAGCAATCATGGTCGGCGGAGATCACCGCCGCGCCGTCCGCCGGGACCAGCTCGCGGAACAGGCGGAGTTTTGCCGCGAGATAATGCGCGACGGTTGGATGGTAATCCATGTGGTCGCGCGAGAGATTGGTGAAGCCGCCGGCGGAGACACGGACGCCGTCGAGGCGGTACTGGTCGAGCCCGTGCGAGGACGCCTCGAAGGCGAGATGCGTGACGCCCTCGCGCGCGATCTCATCGAGCTGCCGGTGCAGCGCGATCGGATCCGGCGTCGTCAGTGAACCGTAGACGGTGCGCTTGGGCGAGACGAGACCGATGGTGCCGATGCTGGCGGAGGCATGCCCCAGCCGCTCCCAGATCTGGCGCGTGAACGCGGCGACCGAGGTCTTGCCGCTGGTGCCGGTCACCGCCGCGATGGTCGCGGGCTGTGCGGGGAAGAATTTGGCCGCGGCCAGCGCCAGCGCGCGGCGCGGATTGGCCACCGTGACGAACGGCACCTTGCTGGCCGCCGGCGCATGGTCGCCGACGATCGCCACCGCGCCTGCGGCAATCGCGGCATCGATGAAGCGCGCGCCGTCGGTCTTGCTGCCCGCGAGCGCGAAGAAGAGATCGCCTGACTTGACCACACGGCTGTCGAGCGCAACGCCAGTCACATCGAGCGCCGCGACAGCGGGCTCGATTGCGGCATCATTGCCCAAAACGTCCTGACCTATGAGGTCGCGCAGCTTCATGGTCTTCCAGTCGACATGCCGTGCCGGAAAGCCGAATCTTCGGAAAAAACCCGACTCAGCCAAGGCAAAGGCCACCCCAGTTGATTACTGGGTTGTCCTGGATGCTGCAAGAATAAGGCGCTCGGACGGCGGCAAATCGAACCGCGGCTCGACGCCCAGAAGCGGCGCGATCCGCTCGATCACCTTGCCGCCGGTCGGCACCGCATTCCAGCCCGAGGTGATGAAACCATGCGTTTCAGGCAGCGCCTGCGGCTCGTCCAGCATCACCAGGATCTGATATTTCGGATCGTCGCACGGCATGACCGCCGTGAACGAGTTGAGCACGCGTTTCTTGGCATAGCGGCCGTTGATGACCTTCTCGGACGTGCCGGTCTTGCCGCCGACGTAGTAGCCCTTGACGTCCGCCTGTCGCGCCGAGCCGGTCTCGGCATTGAGCCGCATCAGGAACCGCATCTTGTCGCTGGTCTCCTGCTTGATGACGCGCTTGGCCATCGCGGCCGCTTCCTCTGGGCTGCGCTTCATGAAGGTCGGTGGAATCAGATAGCCGCCGTTCACCAGCGCGTTGATGCCCATCACCGCCTGGAGCGGCGCCACCGACAGGCCCTGGCCGAACGCGATGGTGACCGTGTTCAGCTCGCCCCAGCGCCGCGGCACCAGCGGCGCCGCGCTCTCCGGCAGCTCGGTGCGCAGCCGCGTCAACTGGCCCATCTTGGAGAGGAACGCCTTGTGCGCCTCGACGCCCTGGCCGAGCGCGATCCGCGCAGCGCCGATGTTGGACGAGAAGGTGAAGACTTCCTTGGTGTTGATGAAACGTCCGAGCGGATGGCTGTCGTGGATGGTGAACTTGCCGTAGTGCAGGTTTCCGCGCGCATCCCACGACGAGTTCAGATTGATCTTTCCGGAGTCGAGCGCCATCGCCAGCGTGAACGCCTTGAAGGTCGAGCCCATCTCGTAGACGCCGGTGGTCAGGCGATTGATACGGTCAGGATCGTGCGCTTCCTTCGGAATGTTGGGATCGAAGTCAGGCAGCGAGACCATCGCCACGATCTCGCCGGTCTTGACGTTGGAGACGATGCCGGAGGCCGCCTTGGTGTGGTACTTCTCCTTGGCCTTCAAGAGCTCGTCGCGCAGCGCGTGCTCGACGCGCAGGTCGATCGAGAGCTCGATCGGCTTTTGCAGCCGGTCGGTGGCAAAGCCAGCGCGGTGGAGATCGGCGAGCCCTTGATTGTCGAGCCACTTCTCCATGCCGGCGATGCCCTGGTTGTCGATGTTGACCAGACCGATGAGGTGGGCGACCTCGTTGCCGGTCGGATAGACGCGCTTGTTCTCGCGCAGGAAGCCGATGCCGGGAATGCCGAGCTTGTGGATGTCCTGCTGCTGCTTCGCCGTGACCTCGCGCTTCAGCCAGACGAAGCCCTTGCGCGTCTTCAAGCGCTCGCGCACCTCGGCCTCGTCGAGGTCGGGCACCGTGGCCGTCAGCAACTCGATCGCCTCGTCCTTGTCGATGATGCGGCGCGGCTCGCCGAACAGGCTCGCCGCCTTGACGTCGGTTGCGAGGATCGCACCGTTGCGGTCGACGATGTCGGGCCGTGCAGTCGCGACCACCTCTTGCGCGGCAGCACGGCGCGCGCTGTGGGCGTCGGCGCCGATCGCGAACATCACGAGCCGGCCGCCGATCAGGACGTAGACCGAGGTAAAGGCGAGCATCGCGAGGCCAACGCGCGCGCGCGCCTTCGCGGCGCGGTCAACGTTGCGCCCGTAGAGGAGGCTGCGGATCAACCGCTGCCGCCAGGGCTCGGGCGGCTTTTGCGTTGGCTTGGCCGGGGTCACAGCGCTCATTGCTTGTCCTCGGGCTGAGGCACGGAGCCCGTCACCGTATCCGGATCGCTCGCGGCTTCGATGGTGTTGAGCATGGCCCCGATCGGATCCGGCTCGCCCGGCCTGAACATCCGCGGCGGACGCTCCGGCAGGTTCTTCAGCGAGTCATATTGCGTGCCGTTGACCGGCTTGAGCGGCAGATGCCGGTCGGACAGGCCCTGCAGACGCAAGGGCGCATCGAGCTTGGCCCATTCGGAGCGCAGCGCCGCGATCGCATCGCGCTGCTCGCGGATCTCCGCATGCAGCCGCAGCACCTTTTCGGTCCGCGCCGTGGAGTCCATCTTGATCCGGTAGACATAGGCCGCCGCGAAGATCAGCGCGCCGATGACGAGGAGGTGGATGAAGCGCATGCGCTAGCCACCCCTCATCACGTCGGCGAGCTTTGGCCAGGACGAGGTCTCGCCGTCGTCGTGCGCGGGCGCGGACGTGCGCTCGGCGGCACGCAGTTTTGCGGAACGCGCGCGTGGATTATGGGCGACTTCCGCTTCGCCAGCGATCACCGGCCGGCGCGTCAGCAGCTGGAAGCTCGGCGAGACTTGCGCCACTTCCGGCAGATGCCGCGAGCCGCCGCCGGTCTTCGAACGCTCAGCGAGGAAGTTCTTGACGATGCGGTCTTCCAGCGAATGGAACGAGACCACCACGAGGCGGCCATCCGGCCTGAGCACGCGCTCGGCCGCAGCGAGCGCGGTCTGGAGTTCCTCGAGCTCTTCATTGACGAAGATGCGCAGGGCCTGGAACGTTCGCGTCGCCGGATGAATATCGCCGGGTTTCGAGCGCACGACCCGGCCGACGAGATCGGCGAGCGCGCGCGTTGTCGTGAACGGCGTCTCCTGCCGGTCGGCGACGATAGCGCGGGCGATGCGGCGCGACTGCCGCTCCTCACCAAAGAGATAGATGATGTCGGCGAGATCGCTTTCCGAGGCGCGCGCGACGATGTCGGCCGCCGTCGGCCCCGCCTGCCCCATCCGCATGTCGAGCGGACCGTCGAGACGGAAGGAGAAGCCGCGGCCGGCCTGGTCGAGCTGCATCGAGGAGACCCCGACATCCATCACGACGCCGTCGACGGCATCGACGCCTTGCGCCGCGCAGACCTCGGCGAGATTGGAGAAGCGATCCTCGACCAGTGTCAGCCGGCCCGCGGAGCGTTCGACGAGCTCAGCCCCGCCGGCGATCGCCGTGCGGTCGCGATCAATCGCAATCAGGCGGGTTCCCGGCACGTCGAGAATGGCGCGGCTGTAGCCGCCGGCGCCGAAGGTGGCGTCGACATAGATCCCGCCCGCGCGCGGCGCGAGATGATCGACCGCCTCACGGCCAAGAACGGGGATGTGCGGAACCGAACTCATGCGCCACACCCGCAGAGCGTCCATGCGAGATCTGGGACGAGCGAGTCCATAACGCCTCGAATAATTCCGCGTCGCGGCGGTTCCACGACCCAACCCTCGTCCAGCATGGTTACCGAGCCCGGTCATCCCGGGCCGCAAACCCAGTGTTCCCAGGGGAATTTGTCGGGCAGCCATGGGATTCCGAGCCAAAATACGCTTTGGCCGCCTCCGGACGCGGGTCGGCTCTTCAATCCTCAGTAACGGCCCTTAGCGTTAAGAAACCGTTGATCGGCTTGTTACAAGTCGAAAAGGTGACGCGTCGGTGATGCTCCATCCACACACATGCGCCAAAATGCATCCGTTAACCGCGCCGCGCGATTGCGCGCGGCGGAGGGTAAAGGAATAGTAAAGAGAAGGGCTTGGCCCACTCTCTGTCCGACTTTGAGCTGTCTATGTCGTCCGGTCCTTCCACGCCGTCTGGATCTGATTCGAAGCGTCACCGCGTTCTCCCGGTTCCCAAGGCCGCGGCGAACACGCGGACGTTCGAGCCGGATTCCTCGATCGTCTCCGACATCATCCCTTCGCCCAACCATGGCGACCGCAACAAGGGACGGCAGCCGGATATGATCGTGCTGCACTACACCGGCATGCCCGACGTCGAGGGCGCTCTGGCGCGGCTGTGCACGGCGGGCACCGAAGTGTCGGCGCACTACGTCGTGCTGGAGGACGGCCGCATCGTGCAATGCGTGCCCGAGGTCAAGCGCGCCTGGCATGCGGGCATCTCGTCCTGGGCCGGCGAGGACGACATCAACTCCTGCTCGATCGGCATCGAGATCATCAATCGCGGCCATGACTGGGGCTACCCGGAATATCCGCTACGCCAGATCGCCGCCGTGATCACGCTGTGCCGCGGCATCATGCTTCGCCGCAAGGTGGCCTCGCACCGGGTGCTCGGTCATTCCGACGTCGCACCCGCGCGCAAGAAGGATCCCGGCGAGAAATTTCCGTGGCATTCGCTGGCCAATTCCGGCGTCGGACACTGGGTGACGCCCGCGCCGGTCGTGCGCGGCGAGAGCCTGATGCTCGGCACCATCAGCGACGAGGTGCTGAGCCTGCAGCAGGCGCTCGCCCGATACGGCTACGGCGTGCCGCTGACCGGCAAATACGATGCCGCGACGATGGAAGTCGTCACCGCCTTCCAGCGCCATTTCCGCCCGGCGCGGCTCGATGGTGTCGCGGATCACTCGACGCTGTCGACCTTGCAGGCGTTGCTCGCGAGCCTGCCGGCGGATGCGACGGCCGTCGCGGCGAAGTAACGGCGCAAGCCACACACTCCGTCATTGCGAGCGCAGCGAAGCAATCCAGACTCCTCCGTGGAAAGAGTCTGGATTGCTTCGTCGCTACGCTCCTCGCAATGACGGAGTATGTAGCAACTACTCCATCTCCCGCATCCGTCGCGCATAGAGCCGCCGCAACGGCTCCAGCTGCGTCGCCTCCGTCGCTGCGCGATACGACTCGCGCGCCTCGTCCTTGCGCCCCAATCTTCGCAGCAAATCCGCGCGCACCGCCGGCAAAAGCTCATAGCCACGAAGCCCGCCGCGCGCGGCGGTCGCATCGACGAGATCGAGCGCGCGCCCCGGACCGTCGACCATCGACACCGCCGCGGCGTGGTTGAGCTCGATCACCGGAGACGGACTGATGCGCAGCAACACCTCATAGAGCCCGGCGATCTGCGGCCAGTCGGTCTGCTCAAAACTCGGCGCACGCGCATGCAGCGCGGCGATCGCGGCCTGCACCGCATAGGCTTGCGGCGGGCCGGGCACGCGGAGCGCGTCGTCCACGAGACGCAGACCTTCCTCGATCTGCACGCAATTCCAGAGCGAACGATCCTGCTCTTCCAGCAGAACGACGTCGCCGGCTGCGGTCTCGCGCCCGGCGCGGCGCGCATCGTGCAGTAACATCAAGGCGAGCAGGCCTTTGATCCCGGCGCGATCCGGCATCAGCCGGTCGAGCAACCGGCCGAGCCTGATCGCTTCGACCGCGAGATCGGGCCGCATCAAATCCGTGCCCGAGGTCGCAACATAGCCTTCGGTGAAGACGAGATAGATCACGGCGAGCACGCCGTTGAGCCGCGGCGCAAGCGCGGCGTGCTCGGGCACTTCATAAGGAATGCCGGCGAGCCTGATCTTCTGCTTGGCGCGGACGAGGCGCTGCGCCATCGCATCCTCGCCGACGAGAAAGGCGCGCGCGACCTGCGCCATCGACAGCCCGCAGACGGTGCGCAGCGTCAGCGCGACCTGGACCTCGATGGCGAAGGCTGGATGGCAGCACGTGAAGATCAGCCGCAGCATATCGTCATCAAGCGTCGCCGGCGGCTCGTCGGGCGCCTGCGCGTTGAGCTCGAGCTCATGCACGAGCGCCTGTTGCTTGCCGCGGAACACGGCCTGCCGCCGGATGCGATCGATCGCCTTGTTTCGACCGACATTGACCAGCCAGGCGCGCGGATTATCGGGCACCTCGCCCGCCGACCAGCGCTCCAGCGCGACCGCGAAGGCATCCTGGAGCGCATCCTCGGCGAGATCGAAATCGCCGACGAGGCGGATCAGCGTGGCAAGCACCCGCCCCGCCTCGTCGCGAAAAATCCGAGCGATGTCGGCTGGAGAGATCACTTGTAGATCATGACCGGCCTGACCTCGATGGATCCCTCCTTGGCCCCGGGAATCCGCGCGGCCAGCCCAATGGCGGTGTCGAGATCCTTGGCCTCGACCAGATAGTAGCCGCCGAGTTGCTCGCGGGTCTCGGCGAACGGACCGTCGGTGGTCAGGGTCTTGCCATCGCGCACGCGCACGGTGGTCGCGGTCGTGGTCGGCTGAAGCCCGTCGCCGGCCTTGAAATGGCCGCTCTGGACGATCGACTGCGTATAAGTGCCGTACTCCGCCGACATCGCCTGACGGTCTGCGGGGGTCATCTTGCTCAATTCCGCTTCGCTCCGGTAGATCAGCAGTAGGTACTGCATGGCTTACTCCTGTTGTTCGGCCTGATTGCCGACATCCAGTCGAACGGGGCCAACATCAAACGACATCCTCGGGATGATTATTCGATATCAGGGAACGAGATCATTTGTAGATCATCACGGGCCTGACTTCGATCGATCCGTCCCTGGCTCCGGGAATCCGCGCCGCCATTGCTATCGCGGCGTCGAGGTCTCTCGCCTCGACGAGATAATAGCCGCCGAGTTGCTCGCGGGTTTCGGCGAACGGACCGTCGGTCGCGAGTATCTTGCCGTCGCGAACGCGAACGGTGGTCGCAGTCGAGGTCGGCTGCAGCCCGTCGCCGGCCTTGAAGTTGCCGCTCTGGACGATGGACTGGGTGTAGGCGGAATACTCCGCCAACAGCTTCTGGTAATCTGCGGGGTCCATCTTGCTCTGTTGAGCTTCGTTCCGGTAGATCAGCAGCAAATACTGCATCGCTTAACTCCTGTTGCTCGGCTGCATGCCGGCATCCAGTCGAACCGGGCCCACGCCCAACGACATGTTCAGGATAAATTATTCGCAGCCGGCGTGCGCGGCGATCTCTGCTTGACGGAACCGTCACAAATGCCCCATGCGTAGCCGGTCAGTCGGCCGGACGGCCGCTCCGGCAGGTGCCGAAAGGCCGCCGGGGAGGAAAGTCCGGGCTCCCTTGACATACGGTGCCGGATAACGTCCGGCGGGGGCAACCCCAGGGAAAGTGCCACAGAGAACGAACCGCCCGCCTTCGCCCTTTGGGCTTCGGCGAGGCAAGCCCAGGCTTGCCACGTCGTAGCAGCGCAAGCTGCGTAGACGGGTAAGGGTGAAAAGGTGCGGTAAGAGCGCACCGCGGCTCCGGCAACGGAGCCGGCATGGTAAACCCCACCGGGAGCAAAACCGAATAGGGACGGCGTAGCGGGCTGTTCGCGCAAGCGATAACGCCGCGGGGCGATGTCAGGCCCGCCGTCCGGGTAGGTTGCTCGAGGCCATGTGCAAACATGGTCCCAGAGGAATGGCCGTCACGTATCGTTCGCGCAAGCGGACGGTGCCTTACAGAACCCGGCTTACAGGCCAGCTGATATCTTGCAACGAGGGGTTCGATGCTGACCGCATCGGACCCCTCACCATTTTGGCCGCTGCCCTACGCCACGATCTCCTTCAGCGTCTGCATCAACGCCTCGGGCGCCGTCACGTTCGGCGCATGACTCGCATCGAGCTCGAAATAGCGCCAGCCCTCCTCGCTCTTCGTGCGCCTCGCGAACTGCCCGAACACGTCGCCCGGCGGAATGCGCTTGCAATAGATGTAGCTGCGCGGCATCGCCGGCTCGCCATGCTCAAGCTTGAGCCTGGTCTCGAAACATTTGATCGGCATGTTGATGCGGCGCGCATTGAGCCAGTCGAGATCGGCCTGCGGCGTATCCGGCGGCGGCGGATTCGGCGGGATGCGGTAGCCGTCGCCCGCGGCAGCCGCCTTGCGCATCGGCTCGCGCCCGCTCTCGTTGAGATCGAACAGCGACTGGCCGTCACGCGGCACGAAGGCGTCGAGATAGATCAGTTGCGTGATGCGCTCGCGCGCGCGATCGGCGACGCCGGTCGCGACCATGCCGCCATAGCTGTGGCCGAGCAGCACGATGTCGTCGAGGTCCTCGAACTTGATGACGTTGAGGATGTCCTGGATATGCGTATCCAGATCGATCGCAGGACTCGCGAGATGCGCGCGCTCGCCGAGCCCGGTGTAGGTCGGCGCCACCAGCCGGTGGCCGGCCTGCGCCATCAGCGGATGCATCTTGTTCCAGGCCCATCCGCCGGACCATGCGCCATGACAGAGCAGAAAAGTCTTCGCGCGTGCGGCCATCGGCGTTTCCATCGTTCTTGTTTGTACGATGGAGTGTAGCGGCCGCGCGCGCGATGTAAACGCTGCGGCCTCTCAGGCCGCGCGGGTGTTCGCCTTCACGAGGACCGGCGCAACCGCCTCGCGCCGCAGCTTGCCCGCCTCAAAGCCATGCATGCCGATCTGCCATTGCAGGCCGACGATGGCGCCCTTGGTCGGCTGCAGCAGCGCGAGCGAAGCGAACAGCGTCACCGGCAGCCACACGGCCAGTTGCAGCCAGACCGCCGGCGCGTAGGCCGTCTCGACCGCGAGGATCGCCGGCACGACGAGGTGACCAACCACGACCATCACCAGATAGGCCGGGAAGTCGTCGGCGCGCTGGTGAAACAGCTCCTCGCCGCAATGGTCGCAACTGTCCGCGACCTTCAGGAAACGGCCGAACATATGTCCTTCGCCGCAGTTCGGGCACTTGCCCAAGAAGCCGCGCCACATCGCCTTCGTGAGAGAGACTGAACCGGTGGCCATGACAGCACCTCTTCCTTTTCGCTGATCCATACAATAATATCTTGTATCCATACATTCAAAGGATATGGGGCTAAATTGCATGGATTGGACCCCTACAATCTCGGAGCTGAGCGGGCCGCGCTACCAGCGCATCGTCGAGGCCATGGAGGCCGACATCGCGGCGGGCCGGCTGGTGCGCGGCCAGCAGCTGCCGACGCAGCGCGCGCTGGCCAAGGCCCTCGGCATCGACCTCACCACGGTGACGCGTGCCTACACCGAGGCGCGACGCCGCGGCATCATGGAAGCCCGGGTCGGACAAGGCTCATTCGTATCCGAGACCAGCGCGCGCCGCGCGGTCGACCTGCCGCATCCGGTCGCGATCGACCTCTCGATGAACGTGCCGCCGCATCCGCTGGAAGCGCAACTCGACGAGCGCATCATTGCCGGGATGGAAGCCATCCGCGCGCAATCGGGCCTGACCGCGCATCTCAACTACCAGCCGCCCGGCGGCAGCGCGCATGAGCGCGAGGTCGCGGCGCGCTGGATACGTGCACGCGTTCCGCACGCGCACGCCGATAGGCTCGTGATCTTTCCCGGCACGCAGACGATCCTGTTCAACCTGCTCGCTCATCTCGCGCGGCCCGGCGACGTCGTGCTGACGGAAGCGCTCACCTTCCCCGGCATCAAGGCCGCCGCGGCGCGGCTCGGCGTCAGGCTCGTCGGTGTCGCCATGGATGACGGCGGCATCCTGCCCGATGCGCTGGCGAAGGCCTGTCGCGCGCACAGGCCGAAGGCCGTCTATCTCATTCCGACGCTGCACAATCCGACCACCGCGACGCTGTCCGCTGAACGGCGCAATGCCATCGCCAAGATCATCAGCGATGCCGATACGATTCTGATCGAGGACGATGCCTACGGGCTGCTCGACCGTTCGGCATCGCCGATCGCAAACCTCATTCCGGAGCGGACCTATCTTGCGACCACGCTGTCGAAATGCATCGCGCCGGCGCTGCGCGTCGCCTATCTCGTGACGCCCGACAACGCCGCGCAGCGGGACATGCGTGCCGGCTTGCAGGCCACCGTGCAGATGCCGGCGCCGCTGATGGTCGCGCTGGTGACGCATTGGATCGAGAACGGCATCGCCGATCGCATCATCACCGCCATCCGCAACGAGGCGGTCGGCCGCCAGCAGCTTGCGCAGCGCGCGCTGAAAGGCATTCAGTTCCTGGCCAAGCCCGCCGCCCATCATCTCTGGCTGCGGCTGCCGGAGGGCCGCCCCGACGTCGCCGCGCATCTGTTGCGGAACGGACTTGCAGTCGTCGCCGGCGATGCTTTCACTGTGGACGGAACACCGCCGCACGCAGCGCGCGTCTCGCTCGGCGCCGCGCGCAATCGATCGGAGCTTACGGAAGCGCTGCGCATCCTGGTCGGCGCGCTGCACAGGCCGGCCGACACGAGGCAGATCGTCTAGGCTCTTCTTATTGGTGGTGACGGCGGTGGCGCGGGCGAACGACCGGCGTCACACCAGACGGATAAGCCGCATAGGCCTCGCTCGGTGCCACTATCTCGCCACGAGCCTGGCGCGCCGCAGGCGTGAGCTGGCCGCCGTTCAGCACATCGCGGTCGGGATGGGCGGCCTGATAGGCCGCGGGTTCGGAGAACTGCGCCTGCGCCATCGTCGGCATCATGGCCGCCGCAGACAGCAGCGCGGCTGCAACGGCAATCTTCGTGCGGGTCATGGTCGCTCTCCATCGTCTCGTTCGGGGAAAGGCCAATGAGACCGCATCATGGCGTCGGGCAGGCCCCCGGATTGAAGTATGTTCATCATGTAGGCCTGCCTTTGGCGAATGCCCGCGGTTGGGGATCACGCTTGCGTGCGGTTTTGAAATTGACCTGCACGGCCGCAGCCGTGCTATGCGGGCGTTGGCGATCAACAGTTCGGGATCGTCCATTGCGACAAGGACAATCTGTTGGAAACGCTCACTTATGCGCTGCTGCTGTTCGGCGCGCTGGCCGGCGGCTTCGTCTCGGGGCTGGCCGGATTCGGGACCGCACTGATGGCGCTCGGCATCTGGCTCTACGTCCTGCCGCCCTCGCTCGCGGTGCCCCTGGTGCTGATCTGCTCGGTGATCGCGCAGACCTCGACGCTGCCGTCGATGTGGAAGAGTTTCGACCTGTCGCTGGTCCGGCCGTTCCTGATCGGGGGCCTGATCGGCGTGCCGCTCGGCACCATGCTGATCGCCTCCGCCGATCCAAAAGTGTTCAAGCTGAGCGTCGGCGTGCTGATCCTGATCTTCGACCGCTCTCTATCTCAACAAGAGGCCCCTCGCCGTGACGTTCGGTGGCCGCATTGCCGACGGCGCGATCGGCTTTGCCGGCGGCATTCTCGGCGGCCTCGCCGGATTGTCCGGGCCGCTGCCGATCCTCTGGGCCAATATCCGCGGCTGGAACAAGCACGAGCGGCGCGGCATCTTCCAGCTCTTCAATTTCACCGTGCTCGCGACCGCGCTGGTGTTGCAGACGGCATCAGGCCTCGTCGAATTCAAGGTGGTCTGGCTCGCGCTGGTCGCCTTCCCGGGCACGCTGATCGGCGCGTGGGCCGGCGCCCGCGTCTATCACGCACTCAACGACAAACATTTTGGCGACGTCGTGCTCGGCCTGTTGTTCCTGTCGGGCCTGCCCCTCGTCTGGAACAGTATTGCCGCGCTCTAGGTGCGCGTCCTCTTCGCCGCGAGCGCCATGCCGCCGGCGACGCCGACACCGAGCACGTAGATCCAGCCCGAGGTGAAATCGAACAGATGCGTGTTGAGCAGTGAGGACAGCATGTTCTGCACCACGACCAGCATGCCGATCCAGCAGGCCAGCCCCTCGCCGCGAAACATCAAGAGGTGCGCGATCCACAGCGCGTAGAGGACCAGCACGCCGACCATGCCCCACTGCACGGCATTGCTGAGGGTCTGATTGTGCGGGTTGCTGACGATCTCGCCGCGCAGCGGGTCGTCGTGCGGATTGGCGGCCACGTCGGCGAACAGACCGCGGATCGAGCCGGTGCCGTGGCCGATCAGCGGCGCGTCGGCGACGAACCCAAGGGACTTCCGCCAGTATTCGAGACGCGAGCCCATGCCGCTGATCGAATTGTTATCGGCCTCCAGGCTCCTTTCATAATCGCTCTGGAACTTGCCGACAGTCGCGCGCAGATGCGGCGAGACGGCCCAGAGCGCTACGGCGATCAACGCCGTCGCAACGCCGGCGACGAGCGCCGCCCGCCAGCGCAGATGCAGCAGTGCAAACACCACGAGCAGGACCGGCAGCGTCACCAGCGCCGTGCGCGAGACCACGACGAACATCATGTTGGCGAGGAAGCCGAGCGCCAATACGGCGAACAACGCCGCGATCCGAACGCGGCCGTGCTGGACCAGCGTCACGATCGGGTACACCAGCGCGATCGCACAGAGCGCGAATTCCTGGCTCTGGTCGATATAGTTGCGCACGGCAATCCCGCTCTCGACCTGGTAGGGCCCGCGCGACAGATAGAGCTTTAGCGAGAGCCTGGGATCGATCGCAGCAGCGAAGGAATACAGCATGAGCAGCGTGCAGGAGGCCAGGAACGCCGCAAAAACCCATTTGCCATAGGGCCAGCGCTCGAACTGGTAGATCAGCAGCGGGATCACCAGCAGTTTTGCCGGCGGCCCGAGCGCGTGCAGCCGCTCGGCCCAGGGCGCATCCGACCAGAGCGTGCCGACGAGTGCGAGGGCGAACAGCGCGATCGGCAGCAGGCAGATCGGGCGCAGCAGCGAGCGCGGGAGCTCGCGAAGGTCGATGAAAGCAAAGGCGATCAGCCAGGGCACGAGCGCAAAAGTCACGCCGGTGGTGCTCCAGGGCAGCAGCAACGCGACCAGCGCAACGAAGCGAGCCGGTGTGCGGTAGCGCGCCGCCCAGATCGCGGAGAGCCAGGACGCTCGTCCCTGCTCGTTCAACACCTCGGTCATTGCTATCCCCAGCAGATTCGCGGCCCACCCACGGCGCGGCAAACTAGCCGGAGCCGTGGGTGGGCGACAAGCGCGCGTCCGTTCGATCTGCTACGCGGGCTCGCGCATGGGAGGCACAACCGACTCGGGATCTGCCGGCTTCGCGACCTTCTCCTGTGCTGGCAGCTCAAGGCGTTTTCTGAACTCCCGGAGCAACAGCCACACGCTCAGCGCGGCCTGTAGCGTGGTCGTCGCGATCGACAAATACCAGACATGCTCCATCCGGAAGCCCGGCCACGTCGAGAGCCAGATCGACGGCAGGGAATAGGTGAGAACCCGCGTCGCCGAGGCCCACAACACCGGCTTGGTGTTGCCAAGCCCCTGAAACATGCTGGAGCAAGTAAAGATCAGGCCCTGCGCCACCATGTTGAGCGAGACGAGGCGCAGGAACAGCGACGCAACCGCCATCGTCTCCTGATCCCTGGAGAAGCCGGCAAGCAACAGACCGGGCGCGAACTGCGCGAGGATCATGAAGACAATCATCACGGCGGTCGCGATAAGCGACGACTTGACAAAGGTCTCCCGCACACGTGCTCCATTGCCGGCGCCGAAATTCTGGCCGGCGATGGGCCCTGCAGCCAGGGCAATGGCGAGCGCCGGCATCTGGATCAGCCCGAGGAGACGCGTCCCGATGCCAAACCCCGCCTGCGCCGCCGGGCCAAAAATGCTCAGCACGTAATAGCCCACGGCCATGATGATGAAGATCATCGCAAATTCCCCGCCCGCGGGCAGGCCGACATTGAGGATTCTCTTCCACTGCCGCAGCTGCGGCCGCCATTGCTCGGGGTGAAACGCGACGTAGCGCTCCAGCTTGAGGAAATAGCCGAGCAGCATCAGCACGCCGACGAAGACCGCGATCGAGCTGGCAAGGCCGGCACCGGCGACACCGAGCGCATGTCCGGTGCCCCAGCCCGTGATCAGGACCGGCGCCAGCGCGATGTTGATGACCACGGCCAGCGCCTGCACCAGCATGCTTGGCCGCACGATGCCGGTCGCCCGCAATGCGGACGCCATCACTTGCGTGGCGAATTGCAGCGCCAGCGCCGGCATGAACCAGAGCAGATAAACGGTACCGGCCTCGACCGTAGCTTCGTCGGCTGCAACCGCGCGCATGTAAGGGCGCGACAGCGCGAAGCCCGCGACCAATGTCAGGATCCCGAACAGCACCGACAGGACGACCGACTGGTTGAAGACGAGATTGGCGTCGCCGCGGTCCTTCCGCCCCACGGCGTGCGCCATCAGCGCCACCGTACCGACGCCGAGCACCTGCATCAGCGCATTGACCAGAAAGCCCGCATTGCCGGCCGCCGCGACGCCGGCGATCGCCGCCTCGCCCAGACCCGAGACGAAATACAGATCGACGAGCTGACAGATCATGATCGTGATCATTCCGACCACGATCGGAGGCGCCATGCTCAGGATGTGGCTCACGATGGAGCCGCGCGTCAGGTCCTTCATCTCATTCCATCCTTAACGGCGGGACCGCGGGACTTTCGTCCCGCTGCCGCGCGCCTCTCATTCCGCCGCTGCGATGCGCCCGAGCTCCACCACCTGGCGCTCGAACAGACCGCGATAGATGCCCCCTGGCTTGCCCGCGAGCATGGCATGGGTGCCTTGCTCGACGATCTCGCCGCGGTCGAACACCAGGATCCGATCGAGGCTGCGCACCGTCGACAGGCGGTGCGCGATCACGATCGAGGTGCGGCCCTTCATCAGCCGCTCCATCGCCTGCTGGATCAGCGCCTCCGATTCCGAATCGAGGCTCGAGGTCGCCTCGTCCAGGATCAGCACCGGCGCGTCCGCCAGGAAGGCGCGCGCCAGCGCCACGCGCTGCCGCTCGCCGCCCGACAGCTTCACGCCGCGCTCGCCAACCAGCGTGCCGTAGCCCTTCGGCAAGCGCAGGATGAAGTCGTGCGCATTCGCCAGCCGCGCCGCATGCTCGATGGCCTCCAGGCTGGCACCGGGCCGACCATAGGCGATGTTCTCCGCAAGCGTGCGGTGGAACAGGATCGGCTCCTGCTGCACGATCGCGATCTGGCTGCGCAGTGATTGCTGCGTAGCGAGCGCGATGTCCTGCCCGTCGATCAGCACGCGGCCACCAGAGACGTCGTAGAGCCGCTGCACCAGCTTGACGAAGGTCGTCTTGCCGGAGCCGGAGCGGCCGACCAGGCCGACGCGCTCGCCGGCGCGGATCGTGACCGACAGCCCGTCATACAGTGGCGCGCGATGGCCGCCATAGTGGAACGTGACGTCGTCGAACACGATCTCGCCGGCCTCGATCGCGATCGGTCGCGCACTGGCCGCATCGGCAATCCCGATCGGCTCACCATGGATCGCCACCAATTCGTCCATGTCGTTGACCGAGCGCTGGAGGTTGTTGATGTGCATGCCGACGTCACGCAGATAGGCGTGGATGACGTAATAGCTCGTCAGCACATAGGTGACGTCGCCGGGCGAGGCGTGCCCGGACATCCACAGCAGCACCGCGCCGCCGATCACGGACGCACGCAGGCATAGCAGCAGCGAGAGCTGCGCCATGGCCGTGTAGTTGTAGCGAAACCAGGTCCGCCGCACGCGCGCGCGCCAGCGGTTGATGACGCGGGCGAGCCGCGTATCCTCGCGCGCTTCGGCGCCGAAGGATTTCACCACGGCGTTGCAGGTCAGCGCGTCCGCCAGTGTGCCGCCGACCTTGGTGTCCCAGGCGTTGGAGACGCGCGCGGCCGGCGCGATGTAGCGCGTCGAGAACAGCACGGTGATGGCGACGTAGAAAAGCGCTCCCACGGCGATCACCGCACCGAGCGACGCCCAGTGCAGGCCGATCAGGACCATGGAGCCGATCAACACCAGCAGAGACGGCGCCAACGCCATCAGGATGGTGTCGTTGAGCAGGTCGAGCGCCCACATGCCGCGGGTGATCTTGCGCACCGTGGAGCCGGCAAAGGAGTTGGCGTGCCAGTCGGTCGAGAAGCGCTGGACGCGCGTGAAGGCCTCCTGGGCGACATCCGACATGATCTTGAGCGTGAACGGGACGATCGCCTGGAGACCGATCAACCTCAGCACCACGGACGCCGCGCCGAGCGCCACGATGGCGCCGAACGCGACCAGCGCCGCACGGCGCGCGTCGGGATCGGACGAACCGCGCGTCAGCGCATCGACCAGATGTCCGGAGAATACCGGCATGAACAGGTCGGCGATGGTTGCGCCCAGCAGGCCGCCGGCCACGATCAGGCCGCGTCCGGGCTGCTTCAGCCAGTGCCGGAATACGAAGGGCAGCACCACGCGTATCGCCGCAGGCTTTTTTGACAGAGCGGTCATGACGTTATCCGGCCGCTTTGGCGCGCCGGCTCCATCGATGGACGCAAACCGGCCGCGAGGGCCGAGACGGCGTCAGCTAAAGTTGGCTTTGACTTGGGAAGTTGAGCGATCGGGACCTTGTGCCCAATCGAAGCTGGCCGAAATGACCTCTAGGAGGTCGAGCACACACCGAGCCAGAACATCATCGAGCACGGGCGCGCGATCTGCGAAAGCGAAATAGTCATGCAAATCTCTCCCCGGTTCGAATGAATGAGGTGCGCTTTATAGATGTGCCGTTTGCGGTTTGCAACGGGGGTCCTGCGAATTCACGGACGAGTGTTGCAATTTGGTGCGTGGCGCCACGTCACACTCCGCTGTCATTCCCCGCGAAGGCGGGGAATCCAGTACGCCGCGGCGGCTATGGCGAGAGCGAGCTCTCCAACGAATGCCTCTGGAATACTGGATCGCCCGCCTTCGCGGGCGATGACAACCCGAGTGTGGCTGGCGTCAATGCGCGTCGCCGCCAGCGGTCATCGAGGCCGGTTTGCTCAGCAGCGTGACCAGCAGGCTGAGGCCGAGATAGAACAGCGTCAGCATGAAGAAGGCGTCGCCAAAGCTCATCACCACGGCCTGGCGGTGCACGATCTGGCTGAGCTGCTTCATCGCCATCAGCGTGGAATCGCCGAGCCCCTGGAATTTCTGCATGAACATCGTCAGGGTTTCGGTCGCGGTCGCATTGCCCCAGGTCACCCGCTCCTGAAGGCGGGTGATGTGCAGGTCGGTGCGGTTGTTGAGCACGGTGTTGATGACGGCCAGGCCGACCGCGCCGCCGAGATTGCGCATCAGGTTGAACAGGCCGGAGGCGTTCTTCACCCTGTCGGGCGCCAGCGTTCCGAGCGCGATGTTGTTGGTCGGCACCATCGCGAACATCATGCCGACGCCGCGCAGGATCTGCGGCACGAGCAGCTCGTAGAAATCGTAGTCGCGGGTGATCCAGGTCATCTGGTAGGAGCCGATCGCGAACACGATCAGCCCGAACGCGATCATGTAGCGCATGTCGACCTTCACCATCAGGCGGCCGACCAGCGGCGCGACCAGGAACATGGTGATGCCGGAGACGAACATGGTCTCGCCGATCATCAGCGCGCTGTAGCCGCGCACCTCGGCGAGATAGCGCGGATAGATGTAGGTCAGGCCGTAGAGGCCGATGCCGATGCAGAACTGCAGGACGCAACCCACGGCGAAATTGCGGTTGGAGAAGGTTCGCAAATTGACGATCGGCTCGGCCGCGGTGAAGACGCGCCAGAAGAAGGCGATCGCCGAGATCGCGCAGATCCAGGCGCAGATCGCGACGGACGTGTCCTGCATCCATTCATGCTGCGGACCTTTCCTCCAGCACATATTCCAGCGTGCCGAGGAAGCCGGCCATGAACAACAGGCCCCACCAGTCGAAGCGGTCGAGCAGCTCGAAATGCGGCTCGTCGAAATCGACCAGCGCCAGCACGCCCAAGGTGATGCCGATGCCGGGCACGACGTTGATGAAGAACAGCCAGTTCCACGACATCAGATCGGTGATGTAGCCGCCGACCGTCGGCCCGATCGTGGGAGCCAGCGTCGCGACAAGTCCAATGATCGGACCGACGATGTGGAATTTGGAGCGCGGGAACACGGTGTAGGCCGAGGCGAACACGGTCGGGATCATGCCCGCGCCGAGAAAACCTTGCAGCGCGCGCCAGAGGATCATCTCCTCGATCGTGGTGGCGAAGCCGCACAGCAGGCTCGATACGGTGAAGCCGGCCGCCGAGATCGCGAACAATAGCCGCGTGCCGAAAGCGCGCGACAAGAAGCCCGACAGCGGGATCGCGATGACTTCGGCGATCAGATAGGCGGTCTGGACCCAGGCGACCTCGCTGGAGCTTGCCGACAGGCCAGCCTGGATTTCACTCAAGGAAGCCGAGACGATCTGGATGTCCAGGATCGACATGAACATCCCGAACACCATGATGATGAAGGCGAACAGCCGCTTCGGCGCGATGCGCTCCGAAGCGGGGTCCGCCATCATGGCAGGTGAAGCGGTGGTGGCGTTGGCCATGGTCTGACCTCGCAGCGCTCGATTTGTGGCTACTGCGGGTGGATCGTGGTGGGATCGTCGAGATCGATCTCGCTGTCGGCGTCGGCCGCGCCCTTGTTGGTGTCGACGGTCGCATAGACCGACATGCCGGCGCGGAGCAGGTTCTGCTTCGCCACCGACTTCGGCACGCGGATGCGGACCGGCACGCGCTGCACGATCTTGGTGAAGTTGCCGGTGGCGTTGTCAGGCGGCAGCAGCGTGAACACCGAGCCCGCGCCCGCAGCAATGCTGTCGACGATTCCGGAGAACTTGCGCATGCCGTAGGCATCGACCTTGATCGTCACCGGCTGGCCGGGACGAATGCGCTTGAGCTGGGTTTCCTTGAAATTGGCGTCGATATAGACGTCGTCGAGCGGCACGATGTTGCCGAGACGCTGGCCGACAGCGACGAAGTCACCGGCGCTGACCAGGCGGTTCGAGAACGTGCCGTCGACCGGCGCGCGCACCGCGGTGAAGGCGAGATCGCGCTCGGCCTTGGCGAGCGAGGTCTTGAGCTCGGCGAGCTGCGCCTGCGCTTCGGCCTGCTGCGCCTTGGTGACGTCGACATTGCTGACCGCGACGTCGTAGGCGGCCTGCGCGGCCTTGACCGCGGCGGCGCCCTGGTCGCGTCCGGCTTCCGAGCTTTCGAACGTGGCGCGCGAGGCAAAGCCCTTGCTGCTCAGCGCCTGCTGGCGCTCATAATCGAGATCCGCGCGCTTGAGGCCCGCTTCAGCGGAGACGAGTTGCGCCTTGGCCTGTGCAACCTGGCTGTCGAGCGCTGCAATCTGGCGGCCGATGCGATCGATGGTGGCCTGCTGGGTCGCGATCCTGGTCGCGGCGGCATCGACCGCGATCTTGTAGTCGCCGTCATCGATGCGGAAGACGACGTCGCCCGCACGCACGATCGTGTTGTCGCCGGCGAGGATCGAAGAGATGTGGCCGGCAACGCGCGCGCCCAGCATGGTGTTGTTGGCGCGGACATAGGCGTCGTCGGTGGAGACGTAGAAGCGGCCGACCAGCGTGTAGTAGCCGGCATAGCTCGCGGCCGCGAGCGCCAGCACGAGGCCAACACCCATCAGCACGAATTTGCGCTTGCCGGACTTCGGCGCGCCGGCGGCGGCGGACGCGTCCGTCGCAGGTGCGGCCGGCTTGTCGGTCACGGGCTTCTCCGGCGCCTCAGCGGTGCGGCGCTTGGTTTCCTCGGCCACATGAGAGCGCAACTGCTCGGCAAGGGCGACGGATTTCTCGGTCGCAACTTCACTGCCGGCCTGCCCCGGCGGCGTCTCCGCTTCCTGGCGAAGGACGCGCGCAGCCTGGTCTCTCGATACGGCCATAAAGGCCTCCCCAACAAAAAAAGCGGCGACCAGGGACGGCCGTCCTGCGGCCGGTTCCCTCTCGCCCATCCCAAATATCATTGACCGAACGGTTCGGTCAACATAGATAATATTCCCAGCAGGACCCTACTGGCCCGAATCCTCTATTTGGGTTTCATGGGTCGGGCTCGATCCAGAAACCTCCCGAGACGCTGAACCAATGGTTGTAGCCGGCCGAAAACATCTCCACATCGTCCAGGAAGAGGACAGCTCCAAGCGCCGCCAGATCCTGGACGGAGCCCGCAAGGTGTTCATGGATCTCGGTTTCGACGGTGCCAGCATGGGCGAGATCGCGCGCGCCGCGCAGGTCTCCAAGGGCACGCTCTACGTCTACTTCGCCGACAAATGCGCGCTGTTCGAAGCCATCCTCGAGCAGGAGGCGCTCCAGCACGGCCAGGTCGTTTTCAATTTCGATCCCGCGCGCGACGCCGAGACCACGCTGAAGGATTTTGGCCAGGCCTATATCCATCTGCTGTGCCGGCCCGGCGGCGGTTCGGCGATCCGCACCGTGATGGCGATCGCCGAGCGCATGCCCGACGTCGGCCGCCGCTATTATCTGCGCGTGCTGGACAAGACCATCAACCGGCTCTCCGAATATCTCAAGATCCATGTCGCCTCGGGCGATCTCAAGATCGACGATTGCGATCTGGCCGCGTCACAGTTCATGGAGCTGTGCAAGGCCTCACTCTTCCTGCCCTTCGTCTTCCAGGCCGCGCCCGCGCCGTCGGAAGAGCGCATGACCGAGGTCGTCGACAGCGCGACGCGGATGTTTCTGGCGGCGTACCGGGCGAAGTAACAGCAGCGGGCCACGCGTTGCGCAGGCCGCTGCCGCGGCACTATATTGAGCACCATGTCCCGTGATCTTCGCCCGCCTGTCGATATCCTCCATTACGAGATCGTCCAGGAACAGGCCTCAGCGCTTGGACGGATGGGCAGTGCACTCGAACAGAGCCTTGCGCGCTTGCGCGAATTCGACGCCGCGTACGCGCACTCGGAGGCGCCGGCCTCAATGCAACCGGCGAGGCGCAAGCTGGTGCTGGAAGCCGGCCAGGCGCTCTGGATGTTCGTGGTGCAACGTGAGGCGTCCGGCTTGCGCGACAGCCGCCATATCATGCGGACCTACAACGTCCCGGGCGAGGTGCAGCGCTGCATGGGGCTGGTCCCCGCACCGTCGAAGCCGGCCTCGAAGTGACTGCCCGGCACCCCTGGAGCTAGGCCCCGATCTCTTCCATCTTGCGCCACCCGTGCAGGACGCGGCGCCCCTCCCGGGTGAATGCGAAGCAGTTGCCGCCGCCGGCCACCTGATCGTGAACGCGATCGATGGCATGACCGGCATAGTGGCAGAACAGCAGCGTGCCGACGGCACCGTGGCCGACGAAGAGAACATCGCCCGGGCGATGGCGGGATAGCACCGCCTCGGTCTCGCGCACGATGCGCGCCTGCGCATCGACGGCGCGCTCCCAGCCGCGGACGCTGAGATGTGGCTGCGCGAAAAACTGGTCGGCGACCTCCTCGAACTCGGCCGGTCTCAGGAAGCCTGTCGCCGAACGGTCGTTCTCATGCATGGCCTCGCGGATCTCGATCATGAGTCCGAGCCGGCCTGCGATGATCTCCGCGGTCTCGATCGCCTTGCGCTCGGCGCTCGAGACGATCTGCGTGGTGTTCGCGAGCCGGCCCGCATTCGCGAGCGCTTCGGTGCGCGTTCGACCGACCGAACTCAGGCCCCATTGCGGCACGGGCACCGTGGGATCGATTTGCACCTGCGGATGGGTGAGATAGCGGACGATGGGCATTCAGCTGACGCGATAGTAGCCCGCATGGAGCGAAGCGAAATGCGGGGACACTTTTCCCGGATTGCGCTTCGCTCCATCCGGGCTGCTGGCGAACAAATCTACTCGTCGGCGTACTCGTCCTCTTCCTGCTTGCGCGTCGTGCTCTTGCGCGTTCCGAGCGAGCCTGTGACATAGGGATCGCGCCGACCGGCGTAAGGGTTGCGCTGCTGGGCCCGGCCGGCGACCTCGTCGCCGGAGACGGCGGCGGGCTGGCAGATCAGACGGCGGCTGGCGCGGCGCATCAGATCCACATGGATATGATCGTAGTGATAGACGTTCGAACCCGGCGCGAGCACCGTGGTGAAATGCGCGCACGCGCCCGACTGCACATCGCGCAGGAACCCCTGCTCTTCCGGCATGCCGCGCCAGCCGTCCTTCACGGTGACGCGGCGGCCGTCGGCGAGCACGAAGGCGGCGATGTCGAGCGCGTTGCCGAAGGCGTGCTCGGAAATGTGGGCGTGCGAGTTGCCGTTCATGCCGCGGCAGGAATAGGCGGAGATCTGCTTGATCTCGACGACGCGGGCACCGAACCAGCGCATCGCCGATGGCTGCACGGTATCGGCGAGCCAGCGGTCGAGTTCGGACACGATCGGACAGGCGAGCGTCGCGGTCGGCTTGATCGCGACGGGGCCGACGGCGATGACGGGATTGCCCTGCGCCGGACCAAGACGCGGTAAGGGTTGCTGCGCGGGCGCCTGCGAGTACGGCGCCGGCCGCGCCGGATAGCTCGGCGCATTCATGTAGCGTGCCGCGCCCGCGGCGTCGGTGCCCTCGGGCGGCAAGTCGATCTCGTCCTCTTGCTGTGCCACGCCGGGCGCATTCAGCGACATCGGGGCGGGCGCGTTGCCATAGCCGGAGGGCTGGCGCACCGCGCTCTCGGGATAGTTCGACCGCTGCGGATAGGAGGATGACGGATAGTTCTGGCTCTGCGGAGCGTTCGATCGCGGCTGCGTCACCGGCCACCGCGGCTGGCTGCCGACATTCCCCGGCGGACGCAGTTCCTCGTCGGCAAAGCCATAGCTGCCCGAGGCTTCGCCGATGGCGGCGACCTTCAACGGGAACTCAGCGCCGCACATGCCGGGGCCCGAGATCGGGTCGATGCGGACGAGATCCGGCCCCTCTTTCACCGCGCCCGATTTCAGGCATGCGGCTTCGGCCTCGGCCCGCCACGGTTCGCGTTCGGCCTGGAAAAAGCCGCGTCCGCAACCCGCAAGCGAAACAAGGACGATGGAGCCGACGAGATACAAACGAACTCCGCGCGTCATGCACGCACGTTCGGTGAATTTACTTAAAGACTCTTCAACACGTTGATTTCAGTGTTCTTTAACCATACCGGCGCGCACGCGCGTACGCCGCGCGGCAGCAGCGGAAGCAAGGCTGACTTTTTCGGAGAGAGACTCTCTGTTAACCATGATGCGCTCGCACGGGGGACAGCAGCGGGAGCGACCTTATGACGTTCGCCGGGAGACTGAGCGTTATCACCGCGTACCTCGCCATGGCCTTTGTCGGCGCCATCGTGCTCGGCATGATCTAGAGACATCACCGACCGCATCACGGGCTTGCCCGGCGGCGCCGGATCATCCGGCCGCCGGGCCTATTGCCGTGCTCAGAAATTCGAGCAGGACGATCCCGTGACGCCGCCGATCTTGAAGTCGTGACAGACGAGACCGGGATTGTCAGGATCGGGATAGCCGTCGTCCTTCTCGCGAACGGTATGACTGAAGCGCCAGCCCCGCGTGCGCATGCAGCGCTTGTATTGCGCCGATGTCGTCGTGCCGTTCTGCGGCGCACCGAGTTGCGCATCGCAGAACCCGCTGTCGACATGCAGCGCATCGTCGCCGCGCTGCTGCTTCAGCATGTTGTTCCAGATGTCGGTGTCGGCGTGGGCCGGGATCGCGCTGCCGATCAGCAGCGCGGCGACGAGGCCGAGACGTTTCATGTTGGCTCTCCTTGCATGCGTCGTCAGCCATCGGTCGCGTGCAAGCGAGAAGCAGGTTCGGTGCGGGGCGATTACAAATTGGACAGGGCAAGCTGCCACCCTCCCCTGGAGGGGGAGGGTCGATCGCGCGCAGCGCGAGCGGGGTGGGGTGATCTCTCCACTCGGGCACTGTTTCAGTGGGGGAGACTGTCACCTATCGAGAAGGCGTAGGAACCGGCTTGGGCTGAAGACGCCATCGCCGCCAAAGCGATCAATGTGCCAAGCGATGTCGCAAGCCGCTTCATCGGCGCCTCCCTCTGTGTCGCCACGAGGTTACGCGGGCTGACTTGCCGCTGAATGTGCGCTGCCTCACCCAGCTGGCGCGGTCCGTTGTGACGTCCATCACAGAAGTCGGGACAGGCCCGGCATAGGGTCGAACCACGCTTCATCCACCGGCGACACCAATTCAGACCGGCACAATTTTCGGAGGTTGTCATGAACAAGCTCACCATCGCCGCCACCGCGCTCTTCCTCGCTTCGACCGCCGCGGCGCATGCCGGCAATTCGATTGCGTTCCAGATCGAAGGCCAGCACATCCGCATCGAGACGCCGCGCAACTGCGCCTCGCTCGATTGCGTGACGATCGTCGCACCGGGCCTGTCGGACAAGCCGATCAAGCTGAACAACATCAACCTCAAGGGTCTCGGCGGCTCCAAGGACGACGACGACACCACGCCTGCTCCGTCCACGACGACCGCGCAGCCGGCGCCGGCTCCGGTGCAGCAGCAGCCCGCGCAACAGGCGCCGGTGCAGGCGACCGTGCCGGCCGCGCCTGCCGTCGCCGCCCCCGCGGCTCCCGCCACGACGGTAGCTGCCGCTCCGGCCGCCGGCTACGACAACACCGCGCCCGTCGCAGCTCCCGTTGCCGCGCCTGTGCCGGTCGCGATTGCTCCCGCGCCCGCTCCGGTGGCCGCCAATACGCCGATCGGCGTCTGGACGACCGAAGAGAACAAGGGCAATGTCCGCGTCGAACAGTGTGGCGCCAATCTCTGCGGTTATGCCGTGAAGTCCAACGACCGCATCCTGATCAACATGAAGCCCGACGGCGCGAAGTGGAGCGGCCGCATCCACGATCCCGACTCCGGCCGCAACTACGACTCCACGATCGCGATGAAGGGCCCGAATGCGATGCGCGTGCAGGGCTGCGCCTTCGGCGGCATGTTCTGCGGGGGCCAGACCTGGAAGCGCGTGAGCTGACATCAACGATGTCATCCTCGACAGGTGTACAATGATCGTCATGCCCGGGCTTGTCCCGGGCATCCACGTTCTCGGTAGCGCGCGTTAAGACGTGGATGGCCGGGACAAGCCCGGCCATGACGCAGTAGAGAGGGCCGAGCTCATGCGCTCGTATCGCAGGTCGTTCGAACATTCGCCCCGTCCACGCGACACATGTTCATCCGCCATTCAGCTAACCCCGGCTGATATCGGCCGATCTCGCCTCGCGTTCTCACCGGGACTTCCTCGTGACATCAATGGTGGCTTGGCGCCGCTTCCTCTTCGCGCTTCCGTTGCTGGCGTTGCCGCTGGCCGGCGCGAGCGTGGCGCTCGCATCCGATGCAATCGAGCTTGCACAGGCCCAGCCCCAAGCGCAGCCAAATCCCGCCCCGTCCCCAACGCCGTCGGCTTCACCTGCGCCCGCCACGGACACGCAACCTGCCGCCGTCGAGCCGATCGGCAACGTCGCGACCGTGACGGGGATCGCGACCGTGGTCCGCGACAAGAACTCGTATCCGCTGCGCGTGCGCGACGACATCTATCTCAACGACGTCGTGCAGACCTCGTCGAACTCCTCGCTCGGCATCACCTTCAACGACGCCACCACGTTCAACCTCTCCGCCAGCGCGAAGATCACCATCGACAATTACGTCTATGAGGACGGCGGCAAGCAAAATTCGGCGATCTTCGACATCGGCAAGGGCACCGTTGCCTTCGTTGCGGCGGCGGTAGCGAAGACCGGCGACATGAAGATCGCAACGCCGACCGCAACGCTCGGCATTCGCGGCACCACCGGCGTCGTCGACGTTCCCGAAGGCGCGGCGGCCAGTGCTGCGAACAACGTCAACATCAAGCTCTATCCCGACGCCGACGGCCGGGTCGGCCACATCGAGGTCAACGACCGCACCAGCGGCACGCGACTCGGCGCGCTGACGCAGGCTGCAAGCGGTTTTGCGATCCGCCCGGGCGCCGGCAGCACAGGCGGCATGCGCTTTGCCGCCGTGCCGATCACGATTGCCCCGCAGCAGATCGCGCGTGACCGCGGCTTCGTCAGCCAGGTGCATCTGGCGCAGACCACGGGCCGGCAGATCGTCACCGAGCAGCGCGACTTCCGCCGCGCCAATCCGGCCGCGATCAGCCGCATTCCGCGGCCGACCCAGCCGCCGCAGCAGCAGCAATTGCGGCCGACGACAGCGCCCGGTCAGCAGCCACAGCGGCCGAACGGCCAGCCCGGCCAGAACAACCGTCCAGGCCAGCAGCAGCCGGGCACGCCGGGCCGCCAGGGCGCCCAGCCGCCGCAGCGGCAAGGACAAGGCGGCGCCGTGCAGCCGGGCGCGCCACGCGCGGGCCAGGGTCAGCAGCAGCGAGGCCAGCAACGACAGGGTCAGCAGCAACCAGGTCAGCAGCAAGGAGCGGGACAGCCGGCAGGTGCACCGCGTACTGGACAAGGCACACAGCCCGGCGGCGCTCTGCAAACGCAGCCACAGCGGAACGGACAGAGCCCGGCGCAGCCCGGCGGAATCGTGCCGTCGCAGCCGGGCACGGCGCCGCAGCCGCAAACGCCGCGCACCGGCATGCAGCCGGGCCAGCCGCCCGCGGCTCAGCAGCCAGGCGGCATCCAGCGCCCGGGCGGCTTCCAGCAGCGCCTCCCCGCCGCGCAACGTCCCGCAGCACCGCGCAGACCGGCGCCCGCTCCGAAGGAGAAGAAAGAGCGGCGGTGAACGGTGCCTCCCCTCACCCTGAGGAGCTTGCGAAGCAAGCATCTCGAAGGGCGAGGCCACAGTCGGGCCACATGGTTCGAGACGCGCGCGATGCGCGCTCCTCACCATGAGGGTCGACGTCGAGTGCGCGGCCCTCTCCTCCGTCATTGCGAGCGAAGCGAAGCAATCCAAAATCTTTCCGCGGAGGGACTCTGGATTGCTTCGGGCGCTCGCAATGACGACTTGGAGGGAACTAAGGCTCCCACAAACTTGCTAGCTCGCGGATGTTTCCAAACTCGCGAGCAGAGCAGCGTGAAGACAACTCACGCTTCCCCGCGCAGCCAAGCCCGCACCTTCTGCAACAAGCCAAGCCGCAGTTCATCAACGGAAGCTGCTTCCGCCGGCGTCAGCGTCTGCAAGGCTGTATCGATGTCATCGGTCGCGGGCACCAGCTCGGGCGCCGGCGTAGACGCAAGCCCGGCCGCTGCGAGCGCGATCGGACCGACCTGCACCAGGAACGCGCGCTCATATTCGCGCGACAGGCGCGCGAGCGCATCCTCCAGCGTCAGCCAGTCGACCGCCTTGATGTCGTTCATCAGCTTGCGAACGGGACCGCCCTCGGCCTCCATGCGCCAGAAATGCACGACCTTGGAGCGCCCTCCCGACTGGTAGACGAGCGTGCCGAGGAATTCGTGGATGGCCACATCGTGGCCGGTCTCCTCCAGCACCTCGCGATGCGCCGCTTCCTTCGGCGTCTCGCCGTCGTCGAGCTTGCCCTTGGGCAAAACCCATTCGTTCCGCTTGCGCTGGCGCACGACCGCAACCAGCGGCGGCGCGCCACGCCGCAGCACAATACCACCCGCCGCCATCACCGGCGCCCGCGCCATCACAAGATTCCGTGTCGATCCAATCGGCCCGCGGACGATATAGGCTGCCGACGCGGCGGATTGAAGGCTAGTTCTTCTTCAACAGCGCTTGACCTGCGCGAATGCGGGTACCCTCGCCAATGCCGTCGCAAAAGTTGAAATCGCCGGGCGCCAGGATGATGATGGTGGAGCCGTGCTCGAACCAGCCGAGCTCCTCGCCCTTGGTCACGTTGACGTCGCAGGGGAAATTGACCGGGCCGCGGGTCTGCGCGTTCAGCACCATGTCGAGGAAGTGCAGGCGGATGCTCGCGACCAGGATCGCGGCGACCGGCACCAGCGTCACGGCCTCGCCAGTCGACAAATGCGTGCGGATCACCGCGCGCTCGTTCTTGCAGAACAGGCGCTCGACCCGCTTCAGCGCGATCGGGTTGACGTTCCAGACGTCGCCATGGATCAGCGTGACACGTTCGATATGCGCATCATATGGCGCATGGAAGCGGTGATACATGCTCGACGTCAGCCGCAGCGTGACGAAGGAGCCGTTGCGATGCTGATCCACGAGAGCGGAATCACCGAGCAGGTCGAGCAGCGAATAGGGCGCGCCCTTGACCTGGAACAGCTCGGTGTCGGCGATCCGGCCATGGGCGCCGACGATGCCGTCCGAGGGGCTGGCGACAATGGAAGGGTCGGGATCAAAGGGCCGCAGCCCCGGCTTGAGCTCCCGGGTGAAGCAGTCGTGCAGGCTCTTGAAGTGGGTCTTGCGCGCCTCCGACAGATCGAGGTCGGAGAACAGCTTCCACAGCGCGATCGAGAAGTCCCTGACGAGCGGGTTCTCGATCTTGGAGAACCGGCCCATGAAGCGGGTCAGGGCCGCGCGGGGGATGCGGTTGGTCAACAGGAAGTTGAGGTCTTCCTGCTGGGTGAAAGAGGCGATGAGGGCTTTGACTGTCATGAATCTGTCAGCTCGCAGTATTAGCGCTTGTTGTCATGGAAACGACACTCCCGATTCTCTCATTTTCCGTGGCCGCCGCAGCGTCCGCTGCCGCCGTCTTCCCGAAGCTCAAGGCGCGGGTCGAACTGTCCCGCGCCAAGCACCGGTCGCTCGCCGGGCACTCCAAGATGTCGCGCCGGGTGGCCAAGCTGCTCCCGTTCTACGAGTTCGAAGGCGACAAGTATTTCGGATGCGACGGCGCGCCTGGTAACGTGGTGCAGCAGCGCAAGGACGCCTTCTTCCGCCTCGCCAAGCTCTACGCCGAGCGCTACCCCAGGGGTCGCGCGATGACGAGGGAAGCGGCGGAAAAGATCTCCGACCTGCACTTCACCGAAACCTACCGCGTACCGTTCCAGTTCTCGCGCCTCGTCCGCGAGCATCTGGGCACCTCGACCTTCATGGAATCGTCCAGCGGCGTCACCGTCACGGATGTCGACGGCAACACCTCCTACGACCTCACCGGGTCTTACGGCGTCAACATCTTCGGCAACGACTTCTACAAGGAGTGCATAGAGGGCTCCGAGAAGCGTGCGCACGCGCTTGGCCCCGTGCTCGGCCCCTACCACCCCGTCATCCTCGATAACGTGCAACGGCTCTGCCAGATCTCGGGCCTCGACGAAGTCTCGTTCCACATGTCCGGCACTGAGGCCGTGATGCAGGCGGTGCGGCTTGCGCGCTACCACACCAAGCGCACGCATCTCGTCCGTTTCGCCGGCGCCTATCACGGCTGGTGGGGCGACGTGCAGCCCGGCGTCGGCAACCCCATTCCCGCGCACGAGACCTACACCCTCGCCGAAATGTCCGAGAAGACGCTGCACGTGCTGCGCACGCGCAAGGACATCGCCTGCGTGCTGGTCAATCCGTTGCAGGGCCTGCATCCGAACGGCAACGCGCCCGGAGATTCCTCGCTGGTCGATTCCTCCCGCGGCGGCAACTTTGACCGTGCGGCGTACACCGAGTGGCTCAAGAAGCTGCGCGAAGTCTGCACCGAGCGCGGCATCGCGCTGATCTTCGACGAGGTCTTCGTCGGCTTCCGTCTCGCCGCCGGCGGCGCCCAGGAATATTTTGGTGTCAAGGCCGACATGGTGACCTACGGCAAGAGCCTCGCCGGCGGCCTGCCGGTCGGCGTCGTCTGCGGCAAGAAGGAGTTGATGCGCCGCTTCCGCGACGATCGCCCCGCCGACATCTGCTTCGCCCGCGGCACCTTCAACTCGCACCCCTACGTCATGACGGCGATGGACGAGTTCTTGAGTCGGCTCGCCAGCCCGAACTTCCGCGCCATCTATGACGGCCTGGACGCCACCTGGAACGGCCGCGTCCAGAAGCTCAACCAGATGATGACGGACGCCAAGCTGCCGGTGCAGTTTGCGAACTTCTCGTCGATCTGGACGGTGAAATATACCACCCCGTCCCGCTACAACTGGATGCTGCAATATTACCTGCGCGCCGAAGGCCTGTCGCTGAGCTGGGTCGGCACCGGACGGCTGATCTTCAGCCTGAACTACACCGACGCCGATTTCACCGAGGTCGCCGAGCGCTTCGTCCGCGCGGCCGAGAAGATGAAGGCCGATGGCTTCTGGTGGCACGACGGCGTGCTCACCAACAAGAATATCAAGCGGCAGATTTTGAAAGAGATGCTGGCCAAGCGTTTTGGGCGCTGAGGCTATCTTCCTCACCGAAAGCACCGACCTCTCCTCCCCCTCTCCCCGCCTGCGGGGAGAGGGTTGGGGTGAGGGGGACTCTCCGCGCGCGCGGTGAGCATTGGCGGACGACCATCCAGCAGCTCCCCCGCGGAGACTCCCCCTCACCCGGCTTCGCGCCACGCGCAAATCCGACCTCTCCCCGCAAGCGGGGCGAGGTGAAGAGAGCGCTGGGCTCGCTTGAGTCACTTTAAAGGTATCCCCAAGACGTGGATGCCCGGCACGAGGCCGGGCATGACGTAACCATCAGACATCGGAGTGTTGTGTGAGAACAGCGCGCTCAGGCGTGCTGCTCTTCGAGCGTGGGCTCGGAGATGAGGCCCAGCGTGTGCTCGGGGTTGAGGTGCAGACCGGGGTCCATCAGCTCGCCGCGCATCAAAGCGAGCGGCGCGCTACGATAGAGCATCAGGTCGTGGAAGGGATCGGTCAGGATCTTCGTCATCCAGACGAGCCCGGTCTCGACGTCGCGGATGAAGAACAGGTGCACGGTGCGGAACAACAGACCACCGCCGCCGATCACCAGCCAGATCTTGGCGACCTGCCGCATGAAATCGGTCGCGCTCGCCCAGGGCGTGAACAGGCCGAACAGCGTCGGATCGACAACCAGCACCAGCGGCGACAGCGCCCAGATCGCCATCAGCACCACCTTGCGCTGAAGGTTGTAGCCGACCTTGATGTCTTCCTTGTACTCGTGCGTCGCCTGGTTGATGTGGTCGTAATCGTGCGGCTCGAAGAAGAAGTGACCGGCCTGGCGCGAGGTCATCGAGACCAGCCACCCGACCAGCGCCGAGATCATGGGATCGACGAACAGCCAGACATAAGCGAAGAGGAAGCTCAGCGCGCTGACGAAGTGCAGGCTCTGATTGATGCGGCTGTGGTGATAGTAGCGATGGTCGTCCCAGCGCTGGATCCGCAGCTGCTCGAGATAATTTTTGATCATGCTCTCCCCCAAAATGCTTTCGGGTTCTGGATTTACAGGGATTCGATGTAGGCCGTGTGACATCATCATTTTGTCATGTGACGATGTGCAGCGGCGCGATGACGCACGCGAACGCGTGAGCGGCGGCTCGAGCCGCCGCTCTCACAGCCTGACTCAGGCTGCCTTGGCGACGTCGACCTTGCGGAAGCGCACCAGCGAGAAATGGCCGAGCGGCGGAATCAGGCGGCGCTCGGCGAGCTCGATGCCACGGGCGCCAGCCAGCCACTTCGTATAGCGCGACCAGGCGAACTCGGCGGTGCGGAAGCCGAGCGGGCGCACCACCGGCTGGAGCCTCTGCTCGATGAAACGGCGCATGCCGGTGTCGGCGCTGACGCGGGTCAGGATGATGAGCTCGCCGCCGGGACGCAGCACGCGGGCGAATTCGTCGAGCGCCTTCTCCGGATTCGGCACGGCGGTGACGACATATTGCGCCATCACCACGTCGAAGGAATTGTCGGGGAATTCGAGCTTCTCGGCGTCCATCACCGCGAGGCCCTCGACGTTCTTCAGATTGCCCTCGCTGACGCGCTGGCGCGCCTTGTCGAGCATCGCTTCCGAAATGTCGGTGCCGAAGATGCGCAGATGCGGCGCGTAGAGCGGCAGCGAGATGCCGGTGCCGACGCCGACTTCGAGCACGCGGCCCCCGATCTTGTTGGTGGCCGCGATCGCGGCCTGCCGGCCCTTGGCGAACACGCCGCCGAACACGAGATCGTAGACGGGCGCCCAGCGGTCATAGGCCTGCTCAACCGTGCCACGGGTGAGGTCGAGCTGCTGGGTGCCGTCAAGGTTCATGATCTTAGCCATCGATGAGGTTCTCGCTGTGGGTCAAACGTTGCAGATCAACCGCGCACCGGCCGCCGCGCCATGACCGGCGAGGCGCGCAGGATGCGGCTGGGCTGAAGTGAGGTGAGATTTCCGACGAACTGACGCGCGCTGTTTTCCCAGGAGCGCTCCAGCGCGAAGTTGCGGCAGGTCTCGCGCGACATGGTGAGTGCGCGCAGGCACGCGGTACGCAGATCATGGTCGATCGCGCCGATCGGATGATCGGCGATGACGTCCTTCGGTCCCGTCACCGGAAACGCGGCCACCGGCGTGCCGCAGGCGAGCGCCTCGAGCTGCACCACGCCGAAGGTGTCGGTCAGGCTGGGGAATACGAAGACATCGGCGGCGGCGAGATGCGCGGTCAGATCCGCGCCCTTCTTCTCGCCGAGGAAGACGGCGTCCGGATATTTCCTTTCGAGCGCCGCCTTCTGCGGGCCGTCGCCGACGACGACCTTGGTGCCAGGCAGGTCGAGCGTGAGGAACGCTTCGAGGTTCTTCTCCACCGCGACGCGGCCCATGGTCATGAAGATCGGGCCCGGCAAATCGAGCTTGGCCGGAGCGTCAGGATGGAACAGCTCGGTGTTGACGCCGCGCGTCCAGAAGCCAAGCCGCTTGAAGCCGCGCTCGGAAAGCTCCTGCCGCAGCGAAGGCGTCGCCACCATGGTCATCGCGGCGGCATCGTGGAAGTGGCGCAGCACGGCATAGCCGACGGCATCGGGGATACCGGTCCGCACCGAGACGTATTCGGGAAAGCGCGTCGTGTAGGAGGTGGTGAAGGCAAGCCGGTTGCGGCGGCAATAGGCGCGCGCGGCCCAGCCGATCGGCCCCTCGGTCGCGATGTGCAGCGCTTCCGGCGCGGCCTTCTCGATCCGCCGCGCGATCTCCTTGGCGCTCGGCAGTGCGATGCGCAGGCCCGGATAGGTGGGCAGCGGCCAGGACCGAAAGCCGTCCGGGGTGAGGAAGTCGATCTCGACGTCGAGCGCCTTGGCCGCGTTCGCCAGCGAGGTCAGCGTCCGGACCACACCGTTAACCTGCGGATGCCAGGCGTCAGTCGCGATTAATACCCGCATGGGGAAATCCCGAGAGTTTGATGATTCTCGGCTTAGGACCATCAACCACGGATATTTCAGGCGTGTGACGTCACAGAAGTGTCGGCCCGCTGTTTTGTTGGTTAACGGGTCCGCGCCGCCACGAAACCGTCATGAAACAAATCCTTTCCGCCATGAAACCGTTTTCGGTTTTCCGCGCAAAGCTCCCGAAACGTTTTGTCGTTAGTGATTTGGGCAACGGAGCACCGAAACGGTGCCGCGGTGGTCAAGAAACACCGATCAAACAGGGGCGATCAATGATCAATCTGGACACGTTCAAGACGTATTCGCGCGCCGTTGCGCTCAGCGCCGTCGCGATCTCCGCAATCGCATTTGCCGGTCCGGCCAAGGCTGCGCCCGTGCAGCTCTTCCCGTTCTTCCAGCCGCTGCCGCCGATGGCCGCGCCGCAGCCCTACCAGCCCTATCAGGCGACGCCTTACCAGGCCGCGCCGTCCGAGGATCAGGATGCGGTCGAGATGCCGGCCCGCTTCCGCCGCCAGACCGTCTCCTACGCGACGCGTGAGGCGCCGGGCACCATCATCATCGATACGCCCAACACCTATCTCTATTACGTGCTCGGCAACGGCCAGGCCGTTCGCTACGGCATCGGCGTCGGCCGCGACGGCTTCACCTGGTCCGGCGTGCAGTCGGTGACCAAGAAGGCCGAGTGGCCGGATTGGACCCCTCCGCCGGAAATGATCGCCCGCCAGCCCTATCTGCCGCGCCACATGGCCGGCGGCCCCGGCAACCCGCTCGGCGCGCGCGCCATGTATCTCGGCGGCACCATCTATCGCATCCACGGCACCAACGCCCCCGACACGATCGGCAAGCACGTCTCCTCCGGCTGCATCCGCCTGACCAACAACGACGTCACCGACCTCTACTCCCGCGTCAACGTCGGCACCAAGGTGATCGTGCTGCCGATGACGGAACGCCGCGCGGACCTCGGCGCCGCGACGCGCTAACTTGACAGGACATTGTGACGCAAACGGCCCCGGAACCCACCGGGGCCGTTTTCGTTGGCATCATGTTCTCCGGGCGGCCTCGCTTGGAGAAGCGCTGTTCGGAGGCGCGGATGCGATCACGCCTGCAGATGTCGCCAGGCACATGGCTGCGCTCGGTCGCAGCTGCCGGCGCATTGACGCTGCTCCTGTCTGCACCCTCTTCGCTCGCCCAGCAGCCGGCGAACGACGAGGCGGCTCAGCAGGCGTTCAAAAATTCCTGTCGCACCTGCCACTCGGTGAAGGATGGCGACAATCGCCTCGGTCCTAATCTCAACAAGATCGTGGGACGCAAGGCAGGCTCGCTGCCGAACTACAACTACTCCCCGTCGATGAAGGACGCCGGCTTCGTCTGGGACCAGGACAAGCTGACCCGCTTCATGGTCAAACCGGATGAGGTCGTGTCCGGCAACAAGATGCAGCCGTATGGCGGTGTCTCGGCTGACGAAGCGAGCAAGATCGTTGCCTATCTTCAGGCGGCAGGTGGGCAGTAGCAGGACAGAGATTCATCGTAAACCTCGTCCTGCGGAGCCGCGGAACGCGGCGTCTCGAAGGACGACGCGCTCGCACTGGCGAAAACCCTTTACTGCCGCCGCTTCGCGATCAGCCTCAGCCACGCCGCTGAGTGAATCGCGCTCATCAGCAAATACATCGGCACCATCCCACTCAGCACAGAGCCATACCCGGCGGCACACAGCATGTCCGCCGGGCGGCCGATCACGGCCGTCAACACGGCCATGATCGCGAAGGTCGGCGTCGCCGCCAGAGCCAGCCATCTGGCGAGGTGGCGTGCGGCCACCACGCCATCGCGGCTCGCGCCGGTGGCCACGTTGGCGGGACTAGTCACGGCCTTCCGCAGCCTCCTCGCGAAAAGCCTTCTCGCCGGCGTCCGAGATCTCCACCCATTTCTTGTCGGGCGCAGCGCCTTCCGCATAGCTGTCGTGCCAGTTCCACCATTTGTAGGTCGGCGTCTGCGGATAGCCCTTTGGCGAGTCCTCCCAGACCTCCTGCCGGCCGAGCGGCGTGATGTCGAGATAGTTCCAGGTGCCGCCCATCTGCTCGTCGCCGCGGCTCTTGATGAAGTAGGTGCGGAAGATGCGGTCGCCGTCGCGGTAGAACACGTTGGTGCCGTGCCATTCGTCCACGCCGAAATCGGCGTCGAAACTGTCGGTGACTGTGACCCAGGGAATGGTCCAGCCCATCCGCTGCTTCAGCCTGATGATGTCGGCCTGGGGCGCGCGCGAGGCGAACACGAGCGTGGTGTCGCGGGCGTTGAGATGCGAGACATGGGCGACCTGGTCGGCCACCATGGAGCAGCCGCGGCAGGCATGGTCGGGCCAGCCGAACACGCCCGGCTCGAAGAAGGCCCGGTAGACGATCAGCTGCCGCCGGCCCTGGAACAGATCCACCAGACTGATCTTGCCGCCGGGCCCCTCGAACGCATAGGTTTTGGTGACTTCCATCCACGGCATGCGCCGGCGCTCGGCGGCGAGGGCGTCGCGGGCACGGGTATGCGCCTTTTCCTTCACGAGCAGTTGCTGACGGGCGGCCTCCCAGTCCTGCGGCGACACCACCGGCGGTGTTTGCATGGCGGCCTGTCCGTTAGTTCCTGCGTTGTCTGCTGATGTCATCATGGCTCTCCATTCCTCTTGCTTGGGCGGTCATTCCGCGTCGCGCTACGACGGACGCGGAACCGCTCGCCCCTCACCGCACATTGTCGGCCGTCAACGATTTCTGGCACCAAGGGGTTGCGCGGTGGGAGTAACAAGTGTGGCGGGATTTGAATGGAGTCGCTGATCACGGCCGCCGCGCGCGCGCTTGAGGCCGGCGATCCGCTCGGCGCGCTGAACCGCGTTGCGCTGCGCAACGATGCACCGTCGCTGGCGCTACGCGGCATCGCGATGGCGCAGCTCGGCGATCTCGCGAAAGCGAAGACGCTGCTGCGGAGCGCCGCGCGCGCGTTCGGTCCAAGAGAGGCGGTGGCGCGCGCGAGATGCGTGGTGGCTGAAGCCGAGATCGCGCTCGTCTCGCGCGACCTGAGCTGGCCGGTGAAAACGCTCGCGGCGGCCCGCGCGACGCTCGAACAGCACGGCGATCTCGCCAATGCAGCCCATGCGGGCCACATCGAGGCGCGCCGCCTCCTGCTCGTCGGGCAGCTCGACGAAGCCGAGCGCACGCTGGCCGAGCTCAGCCCCTCCCCGCTCCCGCCTGCGTCGCAAGTCGTCCGCGCGCTCGTGGTCGCCGGCATCGCGATCAGACGGCTGAGAGCAAAAGATGCGCGCGCGGCGCTCAACCGCGCGGCCCACGCAGCGCGGCAGGCGAAGATCCCGGCGCTCGTGGCCGAGGTCGACAGCGCGAACCTCATCCTCGACACGCCGGCGGCGCGCCTGATCGCGCGCGGCAGCGAACACCCGTTGCTGCTCGGGGAGGTCGAGAGACTGGCGACCTCGACGGCGCTCGTCGTGGACACCTTTCATCATGCCCTGCGCAGGCAAGGCCGCGTCGTATCGCTCGGAACACGGCCGGTGCTGTTCGCGCTCGCCCGCCTCCTGGCGCAGGCATGGCCCGCGGACGTCTCGCGAGAAGCGCTGATATCAAGCGCGTTCCGGGCGAAGCACGCCGACGAATCGCATCGCGCGCGGTTGCGCGTGGAGATCGGGCGGCTCCGCACCCAGCTCAAGCCGCTGGCCGACATCAGCGCGACGAAGCAGGGCTTCGTGCTGGCGCCGCGCAAGACGCGCGACGTCCTCGTGCTGGCACGCCCCGTCGAGGAGAAGCACGCCGCGGTGCTCGCCGTCCTCTCCGATGGCGAGCCGTGGTCGAGCTCGGCGCTCGCGCTGGCGCTGGGAACGAGCGCGCGCACGGTGCAGCGGGCCCTCGACGAGCTGGCGCGGTCGAACAAGGTGCAATCGTTCGGACACGGCCGGGCACGGCGCTGGATGACCCCGCCCGTCCCGGGTTTCCCGACAGGCTTGTTACTCCCCGGACCGCTCCTGAGGGGGTAGGATGGATCGCATCACAGGGATCAAGCACATGAAGCGTTCCGCCGCCGAGATCGTCAGGGAGTACGGACCTTTCGCGGGTGTCGAGGCCGTGCATGGCGTCACCTATGACGGCACCCACGTCTGGTTCGCATCCGGCGACAAGCTGAATGCGGTCGATCCGGCCAACGGCAAGATCGCACGCTCGATCGAAGTCTCCGCGCATGCGGGGACGGCATTCGACGGCCGGCACCTGTTCCAGATCGCCGAGGATCGCATCCAGAAGATCGACGCCGCCACCGGCAAGGTCATCAGCACGATTCCGGCCCCGGGCGGTGGCGGCGATTCCGGATTGGCCTGGGCGGAGGGCTCGCTGTGGGTCGGTCAGTATCGCGAGCGCAAGATCCATCAGGTCGATCCGGAAACGGGAAAGATTCTCCGCACCATCGAAAGCAAGCGCTTCGTGACCGGTGTCACCTGGGTCGACGGCGAGCTCTGGCATGGCACCTGGGAGGGCGAGGAAAGCGATTTGCGCCGGATCGATCCTGAGACCGGCAAGGTGCTGGAGCAGCTCGACCTGCCCGCCGGGACGATGGTTTCAGGATTGGAGTCCGACGGCGGTGACCGCTTCTTCTGCGGCGGTGGCGATCGCGGCAATGTGAGGGCGGTTCGCCGCCCGAGGCGCAGCTAGGTGCGCGATGACGGATGCGCGGCACCGATGCTGCCGCAACCGTTAATCTGTTCGCCCCAATTCCACCCCACCGGTGCGCTCTAGCGCCCCCCTCGCCTGCCCTGTAGACTTCCGGCCCTGGGTGGCTTGGGGGATTGATGCGACTGACGCTGAACTTGAAGACTGTCCTGATCGCCGCGGCGGTGCTCGCGGCGTCGTTTTTCGTCAGCCTGAAGGCGATGGATTGGCTGTCGCCGCGCGCGACGACGACTGCGCCGCCGGTCGCGCAATTGCCACCGCTGCCGCCGGTCGCGAAGAGCTCGATCGTGGTGGCGCCGGTCGCGATCGCGATATCGGCGATCCGCGAACAGGCCGAGAAAGCCGCGCCGCGCAATTTCGCCGGCAAGGCCGATAATCCAATCTCGCAGATCCTGGAGAATGCTGACATCGGCTGGTCCGCCGTGCGCGGGCCGATGGCGGCTGCCGGCGACAAGGACGTGCTGACGATCTCGACGCCGCTCAGCGGCAAGCTCAACGTGACGGGCTCGCTGTCGTCGAAAGCCACCGGCGCGCTCGGCGACGCGCTCGGCAGCGACGCCGCGAAACGCATCGGCGCAGTCAACATCAAGAATCTGAACGCCAGCGCCGAGATCAAGGGCAACGTGGTCGTCACCTCGCGCCCGAAGCTCGCGGCCAACTGGCATCTCGAGCCAAATCTCGGCGCCCAGGTCAATCTCGGCGACACCAACCTCAACGTCTCCGGCGCCAAGGTCAACGTGCCGGCGCAGGTGAAGCCGCTGATCGACAAGAATGTCGGCGAGCAGATCAACATCGTCTCCGAGCGCATCCGCAACGATCCCTCGCTGCGCGACAATGCGAAGCTGCAATGGGCCAAGGCCTGCCGCTCGATCCCGCTGCAGGGCTCGGGCTCCTCGGCCGCGCTGCCGCCGCTCTGGCTCGAGATGAAACCGACCCGTGCCATCGCAGCGCAGCCGCGCGTCGACGCACAGAACGTGACGCTGCTGCTCGGTCTCGAGCTCGAGACGCGCGTGACCTCGACGTCGACCAAGCCGGACTGTCCCTTCCCCGACAAGATCTCGATCGTGCCGCCGACCGGCACCGGCGTGAACATCGGCGTGCCGATCGACGTGCCCTTCACCGAGATCAACAAGCTGATCGCGGCACAGATGGTCGGCCACACCTATCCCGAGGACGGCTCCGGCCCGGTCGACGTCACCGTGAAAAGCGTCAACGTGGTGCCGTCGGGCGATCGTCTCCTGATCTCGCTGCTGGTGCGTGCCAAGGAGAAGAAGAGCTGGCTCGGTCTCGGCGCCGAAGCGACCGTGCACATCTGGGGCCGGCCGATGCTCGACCAGGCGCAGCAGACGCTGCGGCTCGCCGACATCCAGCTCGCGGTGGAATCCGAGGCCGCCTTCGGCCTGCTCGGCGCGGCCGCACGCGCGGTGGTGCCGCAGATGCAGCAGGCCTTGGTGCAGAACGCGACGCTCGATCTGAAGCCGATCGCCGCCAATGCGCGCGAGAAGATCGCGGCCGCGATCGCCGACTACCAGAAGAGCGAGGATGGCCTCAAGGTCGACGCCAAGATCGACAGCCTGACCCTCGCCGACATCGCCTTCGATTCCAAGACGCTGCGCATTGTCGCCGAGGCCGGCGGCTCGCTGAATGTCTACGTGACGAAGCTGTCGGGGATGTAGCGCGTCTTCACGCACCGGACCCGCGCGCGTCGCTTGCGCCGCTGGCATTCTCGTCGGAGGATGCTAAGCTGTTTCCCGCAACCTCGAACGAGGTGCTGACAGCACTGCAGGGGATAACGCGAGGACAACATGGAAGCCGGCATGGTCACGCCTGCGCCGGCGCTGGTGCGCTTTTCCGGCATTCAGAAGACCTACGATGGCGAGCACCTCGTGGTGAAGAACCTCGATCTCGAAATCAGGAAGGGCGAGTTCATCACCCTGCTCGGTCCGTCGGGCTCGGGCAAGACGACCACGCTGATGATGCTGGCCGGCTTCGAGGTTCCAACCCATGGCGAAATCTACCTCGCCGAACGGCCGATCAAGAACGTGCCGCCGCATAAGCGCGACATCGGCATGGTGTTCCAGAACTATGCCTTGTTCCCGCACCTGACGATCGCGGAGAATATCGCCTTCCCGCTATCTGTTCGCAACACGGCCAAGGCCGAGGCGCAGGAGCGCGTCAACGCGGCGTTGCGCATGATCAAGATGGAAACCCTGGCGCACCGGCGGCCCGGGCAGCTGTCCGGCGGTCAGCAGCAGCGCGTGGCGCTGGCCCGCGCGCTGGTTTTCAATCCGCAGCTTGTGCTGATGGACGAGCCCTTGGGCGCCCTCGACAAGCGCCTGCGGGAGCAGATGCAACTGGAGATCAAGCAGCTGCACGAGACGATGGGCATCACCGTCGTCTACGTCACCCACGATCAGAGCGAAGCGCTCACCATGTCGGATCGCATCGCCGTGTTCAACGACGGCATCGTGCAGCAGATCGACCGGCCCGACGCGCTGTATGAGCATCCGGTGAACAGCTTCGTCGCTCACTTCATCGGTGAGAACAACGTGCTGGCCGGTACCGTCGAGACGGTCGAGAAGGACTATTGCCGCGTCACGCTGGCTGGTGGCGGCGCCGTGACCGCGCGGGCGGTCAATGTATCGGGCGCGGGCGCATCGACCTCCCTGTCGGTGCGGCCGGAGCGGATCGCCATCATCCCGGACGGCACCTCCAGCGAGGGACCGAACCGACTGCCGGCCAAGGTGCAGAACACCATCTATCTCGGCGACCACGCACTGGCCGTGCTCGATGTCGCCGGCAACGGGGAGTTCATGGTCAAGCTTCAGCCGGGGACGCATGACGGATTGAGACATGGCAATCTAAGATCTGGTGAAAGCGTATTCATCACCTTCCGTCCAGAGGACTGCCTGGCCCTCGATCCCGTCTGATCCGGACCGGCATCGATCAACCTCAACGCAACGCACATGAAGAAGGAACAAGGACCATGCTGAAGCGCAAGACTGGCAAGATTGCTCTGGGATTCGCCGTGGCGTTCAGCGCCAGCGCCGCGCTGGCCACGGTCGCGCAGGCGCGTGACCTCACCGTCGTGTCGTGGGGCGGCGCCTATCAGGATGCCCAGAAGAAGGTCTATTTCGAGCCGTTCAAGAAAGCAGCCGGCGTTGCGATGAACGACGAGTCCTGGGACGGCGGCGTCGGCGTGTTGCGCGCCAAGGTGCAGGGTGGTGCTGCCACCTGGGACCTCGTCCAGGTCGAGAGCGACGAACTCGCGGTCGGCTGCGAGGAAGGCCTGTTCGAGAAGATCGATTATTCCAAAATCGGCGGCGAGGCCGCCTATATACCGCCGTCGGTCAACCCCTGCGGTGTCGGTGCCATCCTCTACGATTTCGTTCTCGGCTACGACAAGGACAAGCTGAAGCAGGCCCCCAACGGCTGGGCCGACTTCTTCGATACCAAGAAGATTCCGGGCAAGCGCGCCTTGCGTCAGGGTCCGAAGACCACGCTGGAGATCGCTCTCATGGCCGACGGCGTCGCACCGAAGGACGTCTACAAGGTGCTGGCGACCGACGAGGGCGTCGAGCGCGCGTTCAAGAAGCTGGACACCATCAAGGGCGACATCGTCTGGTGGAAGGCCGGCGCCCAGCCGCCGCAATTGCTCGCCTCCGGCGAGGTGGCGATGACCTCGGTCTACAATGGCCGCATCGACACCGCGAACAAGAACGACAAGAAGAATTTCGGCATCGTATGGGATGGCGCGCTCTTCACCCTCGACAGCTGGGTCATCCTGAAGGGCAGCCCGAACAAGGACGCGGCCTACAAGTTCCTGGACTTCGCGGGCAAGGCGGAGAACCAGTCAAAGCTGTCGCAGAACATCGCCTATGGCACCTCGAACAAGGACGCAGCCGCCCTGCTCGCGCCCGCCGTTCTGAAGGACCTGCCGACAGCGCCTGACAACATCAAGAACGCGGTCGAGATCAACGTCGGCTTCTGGCTCGAGAACATCGACCGCCTGACCGAGCGCTTCAACAAATGGGCCGCGAAATAGCGCGCCCCGCAAGGCTCGACCTATGACGGATGCGCGCTTGACCGGCGCCAATGCGTCGACCGAGGTGCCGCTCAAGCGCCGATTGAGGCGAGCGGAGCGGACACGCCAGGTCAGGGCATTGGCGCTGGTGCTGCCGCTTCTCGTCTTCCTGCTCTTCACCTTCGCAGGTCCGATCGCCGGCATGCTGTGGCGCGCCGTCGATGACCGCGAGGTGCGTCAGGTTCTGCCGCAAACCGTCACGGCTCTCGCCGACTGGGACGGCAAGGACCTGCCGGATGAAAAGGCCTTTGCAGCGCTGGCAAGCGACATCCTGGCGGCGCGCGCCTCCGGCACCATCGCCATCGCGGCCAAGCGGCTCAATTACGCCCTGAACGGCTTTCGTACGATCCTGACCAGCACTTCACGCAATCTGAAGGCGCAGCCAGAGCCCGGCACCGCCAGGGAGACACTGGGCAAGATCAATCCGGCCTGGCGCGAACGGACCACCTGGACGACGATCAAGGACGCCGGTGGTCCGGTGACCGGCTTCTATTTGCTGGCGGCGCTCGACCTGACACGGAACGTCGATGGTGCGATCGTCGCGGCATCGCCGGATCAAGCCATCTACCGCGACATCTTCGTCCGCACCTTCCTCATCAGCCTCGGCGTCACGGCACTCTGCCTGATCCTCGGCTTCCCGGTCGCCTATTTGCTGGCGGCGCTGCCGCCCGGCCGGTCGAATCTGCTGATGATCTTCGTCCTGCTGCCGTTCTGGACGTCGCTTCTGGTCCGCACCTGCGCCTGGATCGTCTTGTTGCAGAGCAAGGGCGTCGTGAACGACAGCCTGCACTGGCTTGGCATCATCGACGAGCCGTTGCGGTTGATCTACAACCGCTTCGGTGTCTGCGTGGCCATGACCCACGTTCTCCTGCCGTTCATGATCCTGCCGCTGTACAGCAGCATGAAGGCGATCTCGCCCGCTTACATGCGTGCCGCCGCCTCGCTCGGCGCGCCACCGACCACTGCCTTCCTGCGGATCTACCTGCCTCAAACCCTGCCCGGCATCGGCGCGGGAAGCCTGCTCGTCTTCATCCTGGCGCTCGGCTACTACATTACACCGGCCCTCGTCGGCGGCGCCGCCGATCAGATGATCAGCTACTTCATCGCGCTCTACACGACCGAGACGGCCAATTGGGGCCTTGCTTCGGCGTTGGGAGCGGTGCTGCTTCTGGCCACTGTTTTGCTCGCTCTCGTCTACGGCAAGCTGGTGCAGGGGCAGCAGGTCACGGGAGGAATGAAGAATTGAGCGATCATTCTTCCCTCCGCACGCCCAGCCAGCGCATCGCGTGGACCGCGACCATCGTCATCTCCACGCTGGTGTTCATCTTCCTGATCGCGCCGATCCTTGCGATCATGCCGCTGTCCTTCAGCTCGGGCTCGTACCTCACCTATCCGCTGCCGGGCCTCTCCTTGCGCTGGTACGACGACTTCATCAATTCGCCGCGCTGGATGAATTCGCTGAAGAACAGCATGATCATCGGCGTCGCCTCGACCCTGCTGTCGATGGTGCTCGGCACGCTGGCCGCGCTGGGGCTGGCGCAGTGGAAGAGCCGGTCAAACCGCTCGTGCTGGCTTTCGTGCTGTCGCCGGTCGTCGTGCCCGGCGTCATCACCGCGGTCGGCCTGTATTTCTTCTTCGCGCCGATCGGACTGACCGGCAGTTATCTCGGCTTGATCCTGGCCCACACCGCGCTGGCGACGCCCTTTGTGGTGATCACGGTCGGCGCGACGCTGCAAAGCTTCGACACCAATCTGGCACGCGCCCCCGCCTCGCTCGGCGCCTCGCCGCTTTATGCGTTCCGCCGCGTGATCCTACCGCTGATCCTGCCCGGCCTTGCGTCGGGTGCGCTCTTCGCCTTCGCGACCAGCTTCGATGAGGTAGTGATCGTGCTGTTCATGGCAGGTCCGGAGCAACGCACGCTGCCGCGCGAGATGTTCAGCGGCATCCGCGAGAACATCAGTCCGACCATCACGGCAGCGGCGGTGATTCTGACGACGGTATCGGTCATCCTCCTCGCCACCCTGGAAGGCCTGCGCCGGCGCAACGAACGGCTCAAGGGCAGCAGCGTCTGATTGGCGGTGTTCTTCCTTCTCCCCTTGTGGGAGAAGGTGGCGCGAAGCGCCGGATCAGGGGTGTCTGTCCGCGCGCTCTACTGCGAGACGGTGACTCGCGGAGAGAGACCCCTTGTAAGTCGAAGCGCCGCAGGTCAGCTATTGTAGACGTTGCGGTGACGGACGGGAGCCCGCAAACCCCCAGGTCGTTGCAGGCCGTGGGTGAGAGAGGTGCCCCG
>NZ_JASAUS010000032.1:0-71479 GCF_029953005.1 Bradyrhizobium sp. Mp27
TGAAGCTCTTGCCCGGGAAACAAACTCAAACTAACAGTCCCTTGTCCTGCCTCGCGGGTGGAGGAATTTGACTGACCACACCCGGAGGAATTTGAAGTGACCCGCGGGGCAGGGGGCAAATGCGGCGGACGGCAACGTCCGCCGCATTTTGCGTGTGCGGTGCTCGTGCCACGAACTCGTCATGCCCGGGCTTGTCCCGCCTGCGCGGCCGAAGCCGCTTCGGCGAGGCGAAGGCCCGGGCATCCACGTCCTTCGTGCCGCGGCAGAGGTCGTGGATGGCCGGGACAAGCCCGGCCATGACGGCCAGCGGCGGTTTGTGGGCGCAGGCGCTGAACCGCTACTTCCCCTGCCGATCAACCTTGTCCTTTTCCTTCTGGTTCATCTCCTGAACCTTCGGATCGGAGCTGGTCTGCCCGGTGGTCTGCGTGGTCGAGGGCGGCGGGGCGCCGGCGTTGGGAAGCGAGTTCTGCTCCGGCGCGGTGGGGCGCGTGGCGGTGGTCGGCGGGGTGGTGTTGCTTTGAGCGAACGCAGCCGTGGTCGTCATGAAAAAGGCGCCCGACAGCAACGAGACTGCGAGCGCCTTTGAGATGTTGGTCATCGATCTGCTCCTGTCAGATCGATGGAAACGGCGCGAGGCCGCTCAATGTTCCGCCTTAGGCCTCCAATTGCTTGCCGAGCGGAAGGTTGCGGATACGCTTTCCGGTCGCGGCGAAGATCGCGTTCATCAGCGCGGGCGCGAACGGCGGAACACCGGGCTCGCCGACACCGCTCGGCGGCGTGTCGGGTCCGGGCGGGACGATGTAGACGTTGGTGACAAGAGGAGATTCATCCATCCTGAGGACTTGGAAGTCGTCGAAGTTCTTCTGCTCGACCTTGCCGTCCTTGAAGGTGATCGCGCCGTATTTGGCGACGCTCAGCCCCATGATCGCTGCGCCCTCCATCTGCGAGGCGATGCGCTCGGGATTGACATAGGTGCCGCAGTCGATCGCGGTGTCGACCCGCGGCACCGTCAGCTTGCCCTTCTCGTCGACGGCCACCTCGACGATGGTCGCGATGTAGCTGACGAAGCTGCGGTGCACGGCAATGCCGAGGCCGTGGCCTTTCGGCACCTGACGGCCCCATTCGCCCTTCTCGGCGACCAGCTCGACCACCTTGCGCAGGCGCGCAGTGTCGATCGGGTAGCTGTCATAGGGCTCGCCGTAGTTCCACATGTCCTTCACCGCCGGCTTGACGATGCGGGGACTGCCGATCAGCGCGAGCAGCGTCTCCTTCTGGTCGCGCCCGGTCGCCTGCGCGATCTCGCCGACCATCGACTGCACCGCAAAGGCCCGCGGGATGTTCGAGACCGAACGGAACCAGCCGATGCGGGTGAACGCCGCGGCTTCCGGGTTCTCGCAGGAGATGTTGGCGATCTCGAACGGCATGTCGACGAGGCCCATGCCGAGCTCGAAGGGTGCCTGGTGGTTTGCACCCGCGGCGAAGGTCGAGGCGATGCTCGGGGCCACGCTGCGGTGGCGCCAGGCGATCACCTTGCCGTTCTTGTCGAGCCCCGCCTCGATCCGCTCGACCGAGACGGTGTGCAGAAAGTCGTGACGGACGTCGTCCTCGCGCGTCCATTGCACCTTCACCGGCGCGCCGAGCTCCCTCGACAGCAGTGCGGCCTCGAGCGCGAAGTCGCATTTCGACTTGCGGCCGAAACCGCCGCCGAGCAGCGTGACGTTCACCGTGACGTTGTCCTCGGGAATGCCGAGCGTCTTGGCGACGTCCTCGCGGGTGCCGCCGGGACTCTGCACCGGCGCCCAGATCTCCGCCTTGTCACCCTTGACGTCGGCGACCGCCACCGGCGGCTCCATGCTGACATGGGCGAGGTGCGGCAGATAGTATTCGCCGACGACGACCTTGTCGGCGGCCTTCAGCGCAGCGTCCGCGTCACCCTCCTGGCGTACGACGAGGCCCGGTTTGCGCGAGGCTTCCTCCAGCTCCTTGCGATAGGCGACGGAGTCGTATTTGCCGTTGGCGCCGTCGTCCCAGGTCAGCTTCAGCGCGTCGCGGCCCTTGATCGCCGCGCCGGTGTTGCGCGCGATCACCGCAACGCCGCCGAGCGGCTGGAATTTCGACGGCCACGGCCAGCCGCGCACCTGCATCACCTTCTCGACGCCGGGGACCTTCAGCGCCGCGTCCGGATCGAACGAGACCAGCTTGCCGCCGGTCACCGGCGGGCGTGCGATGACGGCGTATTTCATGCCGGGCAGGCGGACGTCGGCGCCGTAGCGCGCCTTGCCGGTGGTGATGTCGTGGAGATCGACGATGCCGATCTGGCCCTTGCCGAGATAACGGAAGTCCTTGGGGTCCTTCAGCTTGAGGCCTTCGATGCTCGGCACCGATTGCTTGGCTGCGTCCGCGGCGAGCTCGCCGAAGCCGAGCTTGCGGCCGCTGGCACTGTGGACGACCTCGTGGTTGACGGCCTTGACCTCGGTCGCCGGCACGCCCCAGCGCTTGGCCGCGGCCTGCTCCAGCATGGTGCGGGCGGAGGCGCCGATCTGGCGCATCGGGATCAGATAATGCCGCGTGCTGCGCGAGCCGTCGGTGTCCTGGTTGCCGAACTTGACCTCGTCGCCATGGGCCTGCTGCACCTTCACCCTGGACCAGTCAGCCTCCATCTCCTCGGCGACGATCAGCGGCAGGCTGGTGCGCACGCCGGTGCCCATTTCGGCGCGGTGAGCGAGGATGGTGACGGTGCCGTCGGGCGCAACGGCAACGAAGACGCGCGGATCGACCACGACGCCGTGCGGCATCTTGCCGGCGCCGGTCTCATAGGCAAACGCCTGGCGCGACATCACGGGTGCGGCGAGCACGAAGCCGCCGGTGATGCCGAGTCCCTTCAGGATACTGCGGCGCGAGACCTTCTCGACCTTGAGGTTCTTTTCGAAGCCACGGAGCTTCGTCGGGTTCTCGATGAAGTTCATGTCACACTCCCGTCGATGCGAGATGGACTGCATTCTCGATGCGCTGGTAGCAGCCGCAGCGACAGATGTTGCCGGCCATCGCTTCGCGGATCTGGTCGTGTGACGGCTTGGGATTCTCCATCAGCAGCGCGGCGGCCTGCATGATCTGGCCAGCCTGGCAGAAGCCGCATTGGGGCACGTTGACCTGGCGCCAGGCCTTCTGGACTGGGTGGTCGCCGTTCGGATGCAGGCCTTCGATGGTGGTCACCTCGCGCCCGGCGACGTCGTTGATCGACGTGATGCAGGAGCGCACGGCCTCCTTGTCGACGATGACGGTGCAGGCGCCGCACAAAGCCTGGCCGCAGCCGAACTTGGTGCCGGTCAGCCCGGCCTCGTCGCGCAGGAACCAGAGTAGCGGGAGATCCGGGTCGCCGTCCCAGCTCTGTTCCTGGCCGTTGATCTTCACCTTGATCATGATGGTCCCTCGCTCTTCATAAGCATGTCGATTTCAACATTGCCGACACAGGTCGGCGCACTGCCCGTTTCGTCGTGTCGCCGCATCCCTGCCTGGTCTCCTGCGCGGGCAAATCCCGGCAGCAAGCAGGAATGCGAATCGTGATGTCCGGATGTGCTCGATACCTCCCCGTCTTATTCTTGATTGATTGAATTCGCTCGGCATCGTGACGACGCGATCGTAGCAGAGACCGCGCCGGCCCGGCGTTCACAGCCGGGTGTTCTTGACGGGAAAGGATTGCAACCAAGGTTTGTCAAAAGCAGGGCGCGACATCACGCCGCTGCGCCTGCGAAATGTGCACGACGAAAAAAGCTTCGTCCGGCAGAGACTGCGCGGACGAAGCAGGATGCCTCAGTCGAGGGAGGGAGAAACGCAGAGGCGCGGACTTCGAGGGGGAAGTGGGCGGCACTGCGCAGTCATTCAGAGACCAGGACTGAGGAGCTCATCTGAAGAGCTCTTGGCCCTCGCATCTTGCGTCGTGCGAAGCGGAGGCATCGCAGCGATTTGGCCGGGGGCCGGACCGTCCGGCTCGCTGGCGATGGTCGGGGCCAGCGAGCGGACGGGCACGGCGAAGGTCTGGCGGGCCTGTTCAGGCGGCCTTGTCAGGCAGCCTGTTCAGGCGGCCTTGGCTTTCGCCACGTGGGTCGCGATCGCGTCCATCAGCGCCGGCGACAGGCAGTCATAGGGCTCGAGCCCGATTTCCTTCAGCCGCGAGCGGATGCCTGCCATCTGTTCCGGCTTTACGCCGGATTCGATCACGGAGGAGACGAAGGCGGCGAATTGCGGCGCCTGCGAGCCCTGCTCCTGGAACAGCTCGGGATGGATGAAATCGAGGCCGTAGAACGGGTGGCCCTTGTTCTCGATGCGGCCGTACATGTGCGTGCCGCAGGCCTTGCAGGCGTAGCGCTGGATCACCGCCGAGGGATCGACGATCTGGAGCTTGTCGCCGTTCTCGGTCACGCTGACGTTCTGGCGCGGCACCACGGCGACCACCGAGAAGTTCGCGCCTTGCGGCTTCCAGCACTTGGTGCAGCCGCAGGCGTGGTTGTGGGCGACGTCGCCCTTCACCGCGACCTTGACCGGGTGGTCCGTGCATTTGCAGACCAGTGTGCCGCCGGCAAAGTTGCCGCTACCCTGTTTGACGCCGTTATCGATCGAGGGATGGAGTGCAACAGTCATGGGTCGATCCTCCTTGGGTGTGACGCTTTCGAGCTAGAACACGACGACTGAACGGATGGATTTGCCCTCGTGCATGAGGTCAAAGCCCTTGTTGATCTCCTCGAGCTTGAGCACGTGGGTGATCATCGGATCGATCTGGATCTTTCCGTTCATGTACCAGTCGACGATCTTGGGCACGTCGGTACGGCCGCGTGCGCCGCCGAAGGCCGTGCCACGCCAGTTGCGCCCGGTGACGAGCTGGAACGGGCGGGTCGCGATCTCCTTGCCGGATTCGGCAACACCGATGATGATCGAGGTGCCCCAGCCGCGATGGCAGGCCTCCAGCGCCTGGCGCATCACGGTGGTGTTGCCGGTGCAATCGAAGGTGTAGTCGGCGCCACCATCGGTCAGGTTGACCAGATGCGCGACGATGTCGCCGGTGATCTTCTTGGGGTTGACGAACTCGGTCATGCCGAACCGGCGGCCCCAATCCTCCTTGGAGTCGTTGATGTCGACGCCGATGATCTTGTCGGCGCCGGCCATCTTGGCGCCCTGGATCACGTTGAGGCCGATGCCGCCGAGGCCGAACACGACCACGTTGGAGCCCGGCGTGACCTTCGCGGTGTTGACGACGGCGCCGACGCCGGTGGTGACGCCGCAGCCGATGTAGCAGCTCTTGTCGAAGGGCGCGTCCTCGCGGATCTTGGCGACGGCGATCTCCGGCAGCACGGTGAAGTTCGAGAAGGTCGAGCAGCCCATGTAGTGGTAGACCGGCTTGCCCTTGTAGGAGAAGCGGCTGGTGCCGTCGGGCATCACGCCCTTGCCCTGCGTCGCGCGAATCGCGGTGCAGAGATTGGTCTTCTGGCTCAGGCAGCTTTTGCACTGCCGGCATTCCGGCGTGTAGAGCGGGATGACGTGGTCGCCCGGTTTCACCGAGGTCACGCCCGGTCCGATCTCGCGGATGATACCGGCGCCCTCATGACCCAGGATCGACGGGAAGATTCCTTCGCTGTCGAAGCCGTCGAGCGTGTAGGCGTCGGTATGGCAGATGCCCGTCGCCTTGATCTCGACCAGGACTTCGCCGGCCTTCGGTCCTTCCAGATCGACTTCGACGATCTCGAGTGGTTTCTTGGCTTCGAAAGCAACGGCGGCACGTGTCTTCATCGTAAACTCCTCAAATTCTCTCAGGACGCCACGAGGTGGTATCGGTCCTGGTAACCTTCATTTCTTGCCCATGCAGGCGTCTTCCGCCTTGGTGTAGGTCTCGTTCTTCTCCTCCTTCTTGGAGGGACGTTGACGGCCCCACGCCTCGTCGGAGCGGGCGCGCAGATAGACGTAGAGATCGTCCATGTAGCAGGCGACGTTCGGGTTGTCGCCGAAGGCAGGCATAACGTTCTCCTGCGCGGTCGAGATATTCTTGCGACCGGAGGCGACGACGCCGAGGAAGTCGCCATAGCTCATGGTCTTGACCGAATCCTTCAACGACGGTGCGTAGGTGGATCCCATGCCGTCGGGGCCATGGCAGACGTGGCAGTCGGAATGATAGCGGCGATATCCGGAATAGGTGAACCAGTCCACGGTACCGTCGGCCGAAATCTTGTAGGTCGGGTTTCCTTCCTTATCGAGCCACTTTCCGTCGTCTTCCTTCTTGACGGCGGTCGGGTCGCCCGGACCGTCCGCAACGGCAATTCCCCCCGAGGTCACGAAGATGGTCGCAGCGATGACAAAGCAGATTTTACGCAAGAGATGATCCTCGAAGGCGTTCGGTGGAGACGAGCCGGCGCGTGGAGTTGATCCACGCGCCGGGGCGACACGAAGGGTGGGCTAGTTCGCTGCGGGCAGCGCGAACACGGTCAGCGTACCGCCGAGTGCCGTGTAGTTGCTGAGGGCCGCGTAGCCACCGACTGCGCCGAGACCGGCGGTCGGATCGGTCAGACCAGCTGCCAGACCGATACCGGCCCAGCCGCCCACGCCCGAGAGCACTGCGACATACTGCTTGCCGCCGTTCTCATAGGTCGTGACGTTGCCGATGATGCCGGAGGGAGTCTTGAACTTGTAGAGCTCCTTGCCGGACTTGGCGTCGACCGCCTTCAGGTAGCCTTCGAGCGTGCCGTAGAACACCACGCCGCCGGCGGTCGCGAGTGCACCCGACCAGACCGAGAACTGCTCCTTGTTCGACCAGACGATCTTGCCGGTCTTGCCGTCCCAGGCGATGAAGTTACCCATGTGGGTCTCGCCCGCCGGCGGATACATCGAGAGCGTCGCACCCACATAGGGCTGGCCCGCGGTGTAGCTCACCTTGAACGGCTCGTAGTCCATGCAGACGTGGTTGGTCGGAACGTAGAACAGCTGCGTGTCCGGCGAGTAGGCTGCCGGCTGCTCGTCCTTGGTACCGAGCGCGGCCGGGCAGATGCCCTTCACGTTGTGGTCTTCGCCGGCCTTGTCGGTCGACGCTGCGTCGAGCACCTTCGGGCGGCCATAGGTCGGCGAGTTCTTGTCCATGTCGACGCCGGAGGTCCAGTTCACCTTCGGATCGTACTTTTCGGCGACCAGCAGTTCGCCGTTCTCACGGTCCATCGTGTAGGCGAGGCCGTTACGGTCGAAATGGGTCAGCAGCTTGCGCGGCTGGCCGTTGATCTGCTGATCCGAGAGGATCATCTCGTTGACGCCGTCATAGTCCCACTCGTCGTGGGGCGTCATCTGATAGACCCACTTGGCCATGCCGGTGTCCGCGTCACGCGCGAAAATGGTCATCGACCACTTGTTGTCGCCCGGACGCTGCTTCGGATTCCAGGTCGAGGGGTTGCCCGATCCGTAATACACGAGGTTCAGAGCGGGATCGAAGGACATCCAGCCCCAGGTGCAGCCGCCGCCGATCTTCCACTGATCGCCTTGCCAGGTCTTCAGCGAGGAATCGGCTCCGACCGGCTTGCCGAGTGCCGTTGTCTTGGCCGGATCGACCTTGATCTGGTCATCCGGACCTTCGGAGAAGGCGCGCCAGACCTGCTTGCCGCTCTTGAGGTCGTAAGCGGTGACGTGGCACTGCACGCCGAACTCGCCGCCGGAGATGCCGACCAGGACCTTGTCCTTGACGACCAGCGCCGCCGACGTACCGGTCTCGCCCTTCGCGGGGTTGCCGTTCGTCGCCGACCACTCGACCTTGCCGGTCTTGGCGTCGAGCGCGACGAGGTTGGTGTCGGCCTGATGCAGGATGATCTTGCCGTCACCGTAGGACAGGCCGCGGTTAACCGTATCGCAGCACATCACCGGGATGACGTTCGGATCCTGCTTAGGCTCGTACTTCCAGACGATCTTGTTCTCGTTGGAAAGGTCAATAGCGTAGACCTTGTTCGGGAACGGCGTGTGGACGTACATCATGTTGCCGATGATCAGCGGGCCGCCTTCGTGGCCGCGCAGCACGCCGGTGGAGAAGGTCCAGGCGACCTGGAGCTTGCCTACGTTTTGTGCGTTGATCTGGTTCAGCTTCGAATAGCGGGTATTGGCGTAGTCTCCCGCCGGCATCACCCAGTCTTTGGGATTCTGCGACATCTTGATCAGCTCGTCATTGGCTGACGCGCTGCCGACGGCGAGCATCGCCGCGGAGCCAAGATAGGTCGCCATTAGCACCTTGCGCATAGTCATTCCTCCGTTGGTCTCGTTTATTGTTTCCGAAGCATTGCTTAATCACCGGGCTTCTCGTCCGGCGTCTGCTCGTGCAGGGCGGTCACGTTTGGGACCAGAAACGATGCTGTGCTGTTTCCTCCTCCGGATGAGAGCTATACGGGTCCACGTGCAGGAGAGGCCCGTTCTTGTTGTTCCTGCCGCAATCCCTAACGACTTCGTCATCGGGAAACTTGCCCAAGAGGGAAGCCGGTTTGCTTGACAGCGCACGGAGGCGAAGTTTTTGATTTTGCAGTAGCGAATTCAGCGGCTTCCGCGCGGCTTCGCGACGCCTTCGACGCTCAGGTTCCCCTTGACGGCGCTGCAACTAAGGCGGAGGATTAACCGTCAAGGGTGGCAATGGAACGATCGCGCTCGTTGCAACAGACCGCTCAAATTCGAGGTAAACGTCACGCAATCATGGCTGAGGGCTCCGGCAGCGCTGGTTGCGATTCGCGTCGAATCTGCAGATGAAACCAGCGGCTGGATTAATGTCCGACACCATTCACACGCTCTCGACGACCGGTCTGACGCCGAAGCGGCAGATCCAGAGCTGGATCGACGGGCTGACAAGCCTGTGTGGGCATTTCGATGTCGATCCGCTCGAGGCGTCCTCGCTCGAGGGCCGCATCGACTACACGAGCGTCTCGCGCCTGAAGCTCTGCCAGATCGAGGTCAGCCAGCATCGCATCGCGCACACGCTGGCGCGCGCCAAGGCCAATGAACACCCGTACATCAAGATTCACTTCCAGACCTACGGCGTGTCCTATTTCGAGCAGGAAGGCCGCCACATCGAGCTGAACCCGGGCGACATCATCGCCTATGACGTCTCCTGTCCGCATTCGATCATCAGCCCCGCCTTCACCCGCCACGACGTGGTGATCGTGCCGAAGGCCTTGCTGCGCGACCGCGGATTCCCGTCGCAGCGGATGCCGGCCTGCAAATTGTCGGCGAAGACCGGGACGGGGAGGATCGCCCATGATTTCGTCCATGCCACCTTCGACGAGGCGGCCAAGCTGTCGGCGAACAGCGCGGTCGGTGTCGCCGATTCGCTGATCGACCTCTTGCTGCTGCCGTTGCGCGAAGCGGACACGATGTTCGATCGCGTCGGGCCCGAGGCGATGTATGTGCGCGCGCAATTCTTCATCCGCGAGCACCTGCGCGATCCGGATCTGTGCATCGACCAGATCTCCGCCGAGCTCGGCTGCTCCAAGCGCTATCTGCACATGCTGTTCTCCGAGCGCGGCACCACGGTGAGCGACTACATCTGGCAGGCGCGCTTGCAGAACTGCCGCCAGGAGCTCGAGGCGCACGGCGGCAAGACCATCACCGACGTCGCCTTCTCCTGGGGCTTCTCCAGCTCATCGCATTTCAGCCGGGTGTTCCGGAAATATTTTGGCGTGGTGCCGTCCTCGATCCACAAGGCCCAGCAGGGCGCCGCGGCCTCGGGCGAGCATTAGGCGAGCGCCGCAGCCGACGCGGGCTGCGCCGGCGATATCTCTCAGGCCGATATGGCGACGTAGGGAATGCTGGTCACGAGAGCGACGAGCAGCACCGCGTTGCCCAGCATGCCGCTCCAATGCAGCCGGCGTAGCCGGTGCGGGGCTTCAGCATCGCCTGCGTCCCTCGCGCGGAGCTGGTCATCGATCCGCTGCATGAACCAGCGGCGCCCCCAGATGGCCAGGGCCGCGAGCAGGCCGACGCCCATCGCGGCGACCAGGCGACCGTCGAGCAGGAAAGCCAGCGCCCCGATCACGCCGGCGACGCGCATCACCAGAAAATGGGCGTTGAACATCCCACGCAAGAGCTGGGCGACGGGCTGGATATCGAGCTTCACCAGCAGGAAGGCGGGCGAGGCCAGCGTGAAATAGCCCATCGGAAAGAGCAGGATGATCATGACGGCAACGGCGACGCCATCCGGTGTCATGCGATCGGCCTTTCTTGTCCGCCGGTGAAGAGGTCCGGCACCGGCGCACAATCATAGCGGGAAAATGCGGTTCCGACACTAGGCTTTGGTCGGATGCCGGGCTGCGATGGGACAGCCCCGTGCGCCGCGCAAGGCTCAGGCCGGCTCGAGGCCGAGCGACCGCGCGCTCTCGATCCAGATCGGCAACTCGTGCTGATACACGGCATTGGTCTCCTTGAAGCCGATGGCCGGCTCGAGCACGAAGGTCGCGAGAACCTCCTTCACCTTCGGATCGCTGTTGGCGGCGACGCAGAGCGCCGCCAGGCGGTCGGCCACCGGCTGCGGCGTCGCCTTCGGCACGGCCCAGCCGGAGAAGCCGCTCACGGTGAAGAATTTCGACGTTGCGCCCTGCTCCGGGAGGGTCTTGATGGCGGGGATCGCGTCGACCTTCTTCGAATGCACGGCGAACACGGTGCCGCGATCGCTTTGCAGGACCGACTGCGCCGCCGTGTAGCTGCCCATTGCAGCATCGAGCGTGCCTTCCAGCATCCCCGTCCACATCGGCGCTTCGCCGCGGTAGTGAACCGGCTCGATGGAAAGACCGTACTGCTTGTTGAGCTCGTTGATCGTCATGTGCGGGGCCGAGCCCGCGCTATAGGTGCCGAAGTTGACCTTGCCGCTCTTGCGCGCGAAGGCGACGAAATCCTCCAGCGTCTTGACCCCGGTCTTGGGGTTCGCGACCAGCAACAGGCCGGCGCCCGGAATGACGCTGACCAGCGTCAGATCCTTGTCCATGTCGTAGCCGGGATTCTTCATCACGACCCGGTTCATGATGTAGGTGGTCGAGATCGAGCACAGGATGGTGTGGCCGTCGGGCTCGGCGCGGGCGACCTCTGCGGTGCCGATCGCGCCGGAGGCGCCGGGCTTGTTCTCGACCACGACGGTCTTGCCGACCTGCTTGGAGATGAATTCGCCATAGGCGCGCGCGAGCAAATCGGTCTGTCCGCCGGCGGGATAGCTGCAAATCATGCGGATCTGCCGCGAGGGCCAACTGCCTTGCGATGCGCCTTGCGCCGAGGCGCCGCGCGGGACGAAGGGCATCGCGAGTGCGCTGGTACCAGCGGCAATGAAGTGGCGGCGATCGAGTTTTGCGGGCATGATTCCCTCCTGATTTTTGCCGACCCTACTGCATCAGGCTGGGGTGGTAGGCGAGACAGATTGGCGCATTCGACAAGGCCGCGCGGTGCCCATTTTTCGCGTCATCCGGGCGATCGGGTCTTCCGCATGACCCGCAGCCAGACGATCTCGGTCAGGGCCACCGCAATCAGGCCGAACGTGCCGCCGATCAGCACGTTGACGATGCGCTCCTCGGCGATGCCGCTGGCGCCGCCGGCAAAGGATGCGGCGAGCGCGATGAAGAAGCAGCGCAGGCCGAAGCCGACGACGTAGCGGGAGAACGAGATCAGGGTGAGGGTGGCCGCGAGAATCGCGATGGCGTAGCCGACGCGGCTTTGCGGCAGGGCAAGGCCCGCGAGAAAGCCGAGCGGCGCGCCGACGAAGGCGCCGCTCGCCCGCTGCTTCAGCTTGCCGGTGGACGCTGTGAGGTCACCGACCACGACGCTAGCGGCCGACCACATCACCCATTGCCCCTGCGCGAGGTTGAAGATCTCGACCAGGGCGGCTGCGGCAAAGACCGCCATGGCGGTTGCCGCTGCGGGCAGAAACCAGTCGGCCGCGGGCGGTCCGAACGAGGTCGCGGCATTGCCGCGCTGCCGCTGGTCGTAAATCTGGATAGCGCAGACGAGCGCCAGCGCGATCGGAGAGGAGGCGATGATCACGCCGGCATGACGTATCGCTTCCCCGGCGCTCACGCCCTCCCGCACCTCGCAGGCGAGATAGACGGCGGGGATGAACACCCAATTGCCAAGCGTGCGGAAATGTTCGCCATAGCGCGTCCCCGCCACTGCAAGGAAGCCGGCGAGTGCCGTCAGCACCACGAATAGCGGCTTGACCGGAGCCGCAAGGAAAAGCGCGGCAAAGGTGACCAGAATGGCGAGATAATGCCACGCGACGACTTTTGGCGGAAAGTGCTGCCTCAGCGCCGGAATGAGCAGCGAGACCGCGACGAGCGCCAGGTTCAGCAGCGCCGTCTCGCGCGAGATGAAATAGGCGGCGACCATCGGGCCGACGACGATCAGCGCGCGCAGGAGTTCGCCGGTCTTGACTTCGCGGGAGAGGAGATCGCGCAAGTTGGTGGCGGTGGGTGTCGTGGGGGAATTCACGGGGCACCAAAGGGGCGAATGAAGCATGACGCGTAGCGCCGGACTACGCCTGCACCTTAGCGCGTGGAGCGATGGCCACGCCACACCCTAGCTGTCATCGCCCGGCTCGACCGGGCGATCCAGTACTCCGAGACGGTTGTGGTTCAGCCGATAGGCCACGGCGTACTGGATGCCCCGCCCCCGTGCGCAATTGCGCACTAGGCGGGGCATGACAGCGGAGTAAATGGCTACGCTCGCCCGCCACCGCTCCCCGCGTCGGACGACGTCACCTTTGAATGATCTTCGCCCAGACATCGCCGAGCACCGCAGGCTCGCGCGGCGGCAGATAGGTGAGGCCGGCCTGCTTGCCGAATTCGGCGATCTTGCCCTCGGCGGCAAGGCTGGTCAGCGCCTTGTTGACCGCGTCGATCAGTGCGCCGTCGCTGGCGAGCCCGACATAGCCGCGATTGGCGCCGATCGGATAATAATAGCCCGACGCGGTGATCGTCGTGTCGGGATGCGCGGCGCGGTGGGCGTCGAAACGGCCGAGGTCGATCAGCGTCGCGTCATGGTCGCCGCGCTGGAGCGCGCCGAGGAGATCGTCGCGGCCGGGGACGAGATGGGTGATGCTGTCGATCAGGCGGCCCTTGTCGAAGGTCATCAGGATGGCATCGCCCAGCGAGCCGCTCTCGATCGCAAGGCGAAGGCCGGCGAGATCGCCGATGTCACCGATCTTGCGGCCCTGCGCTTTCTGCCCGAGTACCACCGTCATCGGCGAATAGACGTAAGGCTGGCTCGGCGCGAGCACGCCGAGCGCGACGCGGCGGCGCCGGTCGTCGCGCGTGGCCCCGGCGAAATCCGGCAGGCGCGCCGTCTTCATGCCGGGCTTGACGAGGGAATCCGTCGTCAACGCATAGCCGCCGACCAGCGAGCAGCGCCCATCGGAGAGCAAGGCGTTGGCCTCGAGCTGTGGGCTCGAATCCTCGTCCAGCTTGCTCTCGAACCACTGGATCTTCAGCGGCCGGCCGATCCGGTCCGCGATCGCCTGCGCCAGCAGCACGTCGAAGCCGGCATCCGGCTTGCCCTTGTGATGCACCGAGAGCGGAGGCCGGTCCTCGTCGAGGCAAACCTTCAGCGGCTCATCGGCCGCGCGCGCAGCGATGGTCGCCGCCGCGAGGATCGCGGCAATGCTCCATGCGGCGAGCCAGGGTCTCATGGCTTTCTCCTGCTCGAGACGAAGGCCCAGAGATTGCCGATCTCGTCGTCGCTCAAAATGTCGGCCCAGGGCGGCATCTTGTTGTTCTTGCCGTTCTTCACCGTGGTGACGAAGCGCGTCCTGTCGTCGGGAAAGGCGCGCAGGTCCGGCGTGATGGTACCGGAATTCATCATGTTGGGGCCGTGGCAGTGCGAGCATTTCGAAGCATAGGTCGACTTGCCATAGTCGATCTGTGCCTGCACGGGATTGCCGGTTGCATCGTCCGCGGCAGGAACGGTCGCCGCAAGCGCGACCGTCAGCACCGCGACGGTGGCGATCGTCGCCACCGTCTTGTGAGATATGTCCTTCAGCATCGGGCCGTGGTTATTGCTTGACCGCAAAAACCCACAGCGAGCCGCCGGGCGGCACCTTGGCAAGCCGCTCGTCGCCGGAGAACAGCGAATAGACGCCACCATAGCCGGAGGTGACGGCAATGTACTGCACGCCGTCCTGCTGCCAGGTCACCGGTTGCCCCTCGATGCCGGAACCGGTCTGGAACTGCCAGAGCTTCTTGCCGGTGTCGGCGTCGAAGGCCTCGAACTCGCCTGTCAGTGCGCCCGAGAACACGACGCCGCCTGCGGTCGACAGCACGCCCGAGAAGCGCGGGATGTCGCTCGGTGCTTCCCACTTTGCCTTGCCGGTCATGGGATCGATTGCCTTCAGATGACCGCGCGGGCCGTCACCCCACTCCCAGAGGTCGGTGAGGTCCATGCCGAGATACCATTCGCCCTGCTTGAAGGTGACAGGCTCGGTCTTGTACCTGCCGCCGAAGGCGAGCGTGTTGGCATAGGCGAGGCCGGTCTGCGGATTGAACGACATCGGCTCCCAGTTCTTGCCGCCGAGGATCGACGGATAGACGGTCACCTTCTTGCCGTCGCGCGCGTCCTTCGAGACGTCGGTCTCGATCGGCTTGCCGGTCTTCATGTCGATGCCGGTCGCCCAGTTCACCTTCACGTAAGGATTGGCCGCAAGCAGCTTTCCGTTGGTGCGGTCGAGCACATAGAAGAAGCCGTTGCGGTTGGCGTCCATCAGCACCTTGGTCGGCTTGCCCTCGACATTCATGTCGGCGAGGACCATCTCGGCCACCGAGTCATAGTCGAACGGATTGTTCGGCGAGAACTGGTAGTGCCACTTGATCTTGCCGGTCTTGGGATCCATCGCCAGCACGGAGCAGGTGTAGAGGTTGTCGCCGGGACGCACCGCCGAGTTGAACGGTCCGGGATTGCCGATGCCCCAATAGACCGTGTTGAGCTCGGGATCGTAGGAGCCGGTGATCCAGGTCGAGCCGCCGCCGAGCTTCCAGGTGTCGCCCTTCCAGGTGTCGCCACCGGGCTCGTCGGGCGAGGGGATCGAATGGGTACGCCAGAGGTGCTTGCCCGTCGCCGGATCCCAGCCGTCGATGAAGCCGCGGGTGCCGAACTCGGCGCCGGAGATGCCGGTGATGACGACACCGTCGGCGACCAGCGGCGCCACCGTCATCGAATAGCCTTCCTTGATGTCGGCCGCCTTCTGCCGCCACAGCTCCTTGCCGTCCTTGGCATCGAGCGCGATCACGTTGGCGTCGAGCGTGGTGCGGAAGACCTTGCCGTCATAGAGCGCGGCGCCGCGGTTGATGATGCCGCAGCAGACGATGCGCGGCGTCTCGGCGGGATACTCGACCTTGGATTTCCAGATCTGCTTGCCGGTCTTGGCGTCGACCGCCATGGTGGCGTTGTGCGAGGTCACGTAGATCACGCCCTGGTACACCAGCGGCTGCGATTCCTCGCTGCGATCGTCGTTGAAACTGTAGTTCCAGACCGGGACGAGATTCTTGACGGTGTCCTTGTTGACCTGGTTCAGCGTCGAGAAGCGCTGCAGATTGTAGCCCATCCCGTAGTTGAGAACGTTCGATGTATCGGTCGCGCCCTTGACCAGTTGCTCGGTGGTCTGTGCGCTCGCACAAGTCGATGCAAGCATGACGAGGCTCGCGGCCATCGCAAAGCGTTTCATCCGTTCCTCCCAATATGCGCGCCTTTTGACGCTGCAGGAGCAACACTCCGCCCGAACGCAAAACTCGTCAATACGAAAGTCGCAAGTGCGTCGCCGATATGTTGGATACCAGATGCCGGTCACCTGACAGAAACCTGACAACCGACTTTCACTTGTGCGCAGACGCTGAAAAAATTCCGTGGCATGAAGCAGTGCCGGCTTCGGCCGCTCTGTTCGGGCCGTCGGGTTCCGCGAGTTGTGCGGTGCGCAGGTTGCAAGTCCGGGCTTGAACCGGGGCTCGCTTGTAGACTTATGTCGTTTCGATCCCCTACGAATCGGGGGGGCTGGTCAGGAGGGTTTGATGATTTCACGTCGCTCAGTTGCGCTTGCGCTCACGATTGCAGTGCTGTCCGGTCCAGCTTGGGCTGCTTCCGGCAACGCCGTAAAGATGTTCGATACCGACAATGACGGCACGCTCGATCTCGCCGAGGTGAAGAAGGCGGCCGCCGCGCTGTTCGCAAAGCTCGATCCCGATCACGACGGCACGCTGGACGCGCGCGAATTGCGCGGACGGTTAACGGCGAAAGAACTCGCCGCCGCCGATCCCGATCGCGACGGGACTCTCACGCTCGACGAATATCTCGCGGTGGTGGAGCAGCGCTTCAACGCGGCGAATCCCGACAGGGACGGAACGCTGGATGCGAAGGAGCTGAACTCGCGCGCCGGCCGCGCGCTGCTGCGCTTGTTGCGGTGAGAGACGCGGCGCTTGACTGGGAGCGAAGGCGATTTGCCCGAGAGGGAAATTCGCGAGCATAATGCGACAGTTCGCTGTGTTTGCGCTTCGATTCCAGGCTTGCGCTGCACCTGACGCAGCCCTAGGTTTTGCCCCGCGCGATGTCGCGCTCAATACCCTTGGGAGACCCGAATGGCTTGGAAAGCTCCGAAGATCGTGGAAGTGCCGGTCGGCATGGAAATCAACATGTACGCCTGCGCTGCGCGCAAGTAAGACTGACGACCTGCCGCGGCTTCGATGGCGAACGCCGTCGAAGCCGTGGTAGTGTTCGCAATGCGCCTTGGAGCCCACACGATCTGGACGGCAATTGCGTTCGGTGTTGCGCTTGCACCGGCGTGTGTCCGTGCCGAAGAGGGCTTCGATACCGAGCACATCTTCGGCTTCATGATCGGCACCGACGTCGGCAATCCCGGCGAGCGCGAATTCCAGACCCAGACGACGGGGAGCTTCGGCAAGGGCGGCGGTACCTATCGCGCCCTCCAGCAGGAGGTCGAGATCGAAGTCGTGCCGCTGCCGAACTTCCGTGTCGAGGTCGGCGGCACCGCCACGCTGCACGACATCACCGGCGTCCCCGATATCGACGACCGCCGCCAGCTCAATTTCCAGGGCGCCTCGCTCGACCTGCGTTACCGCCTGCTCGACCGCGAGCGCGCGCCGTTCGGGTTGACCGTCGCCGCCGAATTCCATGGCGATCGCATCGACGAGACCAGCGGCGCGAAGGGACGGATGTACGGCTCCGAATTCACGCTCGCTTTCGACCGTGACCTGATTCCGAACTACGCCATCGCAGCGCTCAATCTGATCTATCAGCCGGAATGGGCGCGCTTCGAGGTGGCGGGGGTGTCCGAGAAGAGCTCGACGATCGGCGCGGCCTTTGGCGGCATGGTGCGCGTGCGCCCCAATTTTCTGCTCGGCGGGGAGATGCGCTACTTCCGCCAGTATGAGGGCATCGGCCTCGGTGAGTTCTCGGGGCAGGCGCTGTTTGTCGGTCCGACCGCCTATTTCCAGCTATCGGAGAAGTCGCGGCTCACCCTGAGCTGGATCATGCAGGCCTGGGGCCGCCCGGCCGGATCTGGCGGCAATCTCGACCTCGTCAATTTCGAGCGTCATCAGGCGCGATTGGTGTTCGGGGTAAACTTCTAGGTGTTTGTTCCGCCTCTGCCCGCGCGCGGGGAGAGGGAGCATCCCGTCCGTTTGAAACTTCCCGCTCCTCGGAACGTAATCTTTCGTGCTAATCTCCATCGTCCCCTTGCGACAGGATGCCGGCATGAACCCGATTGACCTGGTGGTGACTGTGTGTGCGGTGCTCTCGCCTGCGACCTGCGAGGAGCAGCATCTGGTGTTCAACTTTGCGGGGTCGCCCAGGCAATGCGTAATGGCTGCGCCGCCCTATATCGCACAATGGGTCGGCGACCATCCGAAGTGGCAGGCGGTGCGGTGGCGCTGCGAATATCCGCACCCGAACGACAAGGCGTAAGCCGCCTTCGTTATTTCGTGCAGTCCTTCAGGTCCTTGTCGGCGATCGAGAACACCGCGTCCGCCTTGATCTCGATGTCGCGGACGACGCACTGCCGCGCATTGGGATAGCTGACCCTGGCGTCGTAGCGGCCGGGTTCGACACCGGTGATGCGCAGCCGCTCGTCGTGGTCGACCTCCTTGTCCTTGTCGTTCAGGCACTGGTTCGGCCCCCACTCGGTCTTGCCGGCGGGCGAGAGCTGGAAGCCGGAGATCGTCTCCGTCGTCAAATTCCAGAGCCGGATGCCCTTGCCCTTGCTTTGGGCGGCGGCTTCGCCGGCCAACGTCAACAACGCGATCAAAGCCAGAAACCAACGCATCAGCCGATCCTCCCAAAGGCGCGCCGTTATTCCCTGATCAGGCGCTCGCGGTTCTTTGCCTTGTCGAAATTCCTGGCGCGGTCAAGGCCGATCGGCGCGATCAGCTTGGCCGAGGCAAGATCAGCGCCCTCGAAATCGGCGTCAGTGACGGTGGCTCCGGTCAGGTCGGCGCCGCCGAGCTGAGCATTTTTGAGCGATGCGCCGGTCAGGTCGGCTCCCTTGAGGGAGGCAAATTCGAGATCGACGCGCGACAGGTCGGCATTGCGCGCGTTCAACCCTTCCAGATTGGCGGACCGCAGCACGGCGCGCATCAGCCCCATCGACTGGTTGCGCATGTCGGCGCCAAGATGCGCGTCCGCAATCGAGGCGCCGAGCAGGCTTGCGCCGGTGAGGTCGGCCGCGATGCGAGCACCGGTCAGGTCCGCGCCGTCCAGACGCGCGCGCGCCATCTGCGAGGCGAACAGATTGGCGCCCCTCAGGCTCGCGCCCGCGAGATCAGCGTCCAGCAGCCACGCCTGATCGAGGATCGCCTGATCAAGACGGGCGCCGGCAAGTTTTGTCTTGTTGAGTCGTGCCGCACGGAGAATCGCCGTGGAAAGGTCGAGACCCGAGAGATCGAGCCCCGACAACCGCTTGCCGGTGAAATCGGCCGGCGCCCCGGCGCTGGCTTTGGCCAGGATGGCCTCGACCTCCTGACGGCTCATTTCCGCGGAGACCATCGCGGGAGACGTGAGGTCGACGTCACGCATCATGTCCTGCGCGCTCGCCATGGTCGCGACGAGAGCGAGGCCAAGCGTCATGAGGGCGACCATTCGCGTCATCATCAGGCTCCGCTACGGGCCCTGTTTAGCACGCGCCTTGCGTCGCTGCCTATGAGGCATCACGCCCGGCGTGTTCGCCGCCATGTTCGCCTTGGATTCTCGCCACGAGGTCCGCCCTGATCGCGGCGATCTCTGCGTCGCCGCGTGCGCCACGCGGGATGCTGATGGGCACTTCTGCCAGAATTCGCGCCGGCTGCGGCGACAGGAAGAACAAGTGGTCGCCGAGGCGGACCGCATCGTCGAGGCTGTGGGTGACGAGCAGCGTCATCATGGGGCGGCTTGCGACCAGCGTCGCGATCTCGTCGCGCAGGCGGCCGGCGAGTGCGTCGTCGAGCGAGGCGAGGGGCTCGTCGAGCACGAGCAGATCGGGCTCGACTGCGAAGGCGCGGGCCAGCGCGACGCGCCGGGCAAGACCCAGCGACAATTCGCCGGGAAAGTGGCTGCGATGCGCTTCCAGCTCCAGGATCCTGAACAGCTCCGACAGCTTCGCCTCGGAGATATCAGGGGCCGCAAGCCGCACATTCTGCTCGACCGAGCGCCACGGCAGCAGCCGCGGCTCCTGGAACACCATCCCGATCCGCGCTTCCGGTGGACGCGCGATGGTCCCGCGGAAATCGCGGTCGAGCCCGAGGATGATGCGCAGCATCGTGCTCTTGCCGCAGCCGGAGGGGCCGATCAAAACGCCGACCTCACCGGATTGAAGCGCGAAGCTGACCGGGGCCAGCACCTCGTGCGTTTCGCCCGCGGCACTCTTGAATGTCTTTCCGGAGATATCGACTTCAAGCCGCACGGGGCCGCCACCGTGTTGCGCGGGCTTCGAACGGCTGCACCAGCAAGGTTTCGATGACGAGCACGACGGCCGCGAAGGTGAGCGAATAGGCCAGCAGCCGCGGCGTGTCGAACAGCTGGAAGGCGACGCCGATCTCGAAGCCGACGCCGTTCGGCCGTCCCAGCAGCTCGGCCACCAGCACGATCTTCCATACCAGCGACAATCCGGACCGGGCCGAGGCTGCGATGTAGGGCGCAAGCTGCGGCAGCACGACGTGGCGGAACGCGCGCCAGCGCGGCATCGCGAACACGGTGGCCATCTCGTCGAGCGAACGGTCGAGCGCGCGGGTGCCCTCGCGCAAGGTGACGATGGCGGTCGGCAGCTTGTTGATGGCGATCGCCGCGATCGCGGCCGCTTCGGTCAGGCCGGCCCAGATATAGGCGAGCACGATCACGACCAGCGCCGGCAGGTTCAGGAGCAGGATCAGCCAGGGATCGCCGAGCCGGTCGGCGAGCTTCACCCGTCCCATCAAATAGCCGATGGCGCTGCCGAGCGACATCGCCAGCACGAAGGCGAGCGCGACGCGAGCCAGCGTGGCGCCGAGATGCAGGAACAGGGCGCCGCTCGATGCTTCCGCGATGATGACGTTGAGCACGGCAGGCGGGGAGGGCAGCTTTACGCCGCCGACGAACAGCGCCGCGATCCACCAGGTCGCGAGGAACAGGGAAAACGAGAGAAGACGCAGCACCTCAGTCTCCGGGGACCGCGTGATAGAAGGTGCCGGGATCGAGCTCGGCCGCCGGCCCGACCAGGTCGCGTCCGCCGATCTCGGCGAGCACGCGATAGAGCACGCGCGCATCCGCCTCCTCGTCCACGATGCTCCGGCGCGGAATGCCGTCGCGATAGCGGTCGCGGTAGGTCTTGAGGATGGCCGGATCGCTCGCGCCGGTGAGCGGCGCGATCTTGTCCCAGGCGGCGTCCGAGGTGATCAGCAGCTGCTTGGCCTTGCGGGTCATCGCAATGAAACGCGCCACCGCATCGCGGTGGCTTGCGGCCCAGCTCTCGTCGAAGACGTAACCGACCGCGGATACCGCGCCTTTGGCCCCCAGCTTCGGCAAAATGTCCTCGATGCCGGCGAGGCGGCGAAAGCCCTTGGCCTCGAGCTGCGCACAGAAATTCCAGAAGTTGAGGCTCGCATCCATCTCGCCATCGAGCGCCTTGGCGGCGATCAAGGGCGGCGCGCCATAGACGATGCTCGCGTCCGACTTCAGGTCGATGCCGTCCTGCTTCATCCGCGCCTGCAGCAGCAGCCAGCTCTTGTCGATCGCGCCGCCGCCGACGCCGAGCTTCCGTCCCTTCAGGTCGGCGAGCGTCTTGAGCGGCGACGAGGCCGGCACCATCACCGCGCCGAGCGCGCTGGAATAGGGATAGAAGGTGAGCTTGGCGCCGAGCACGCGCTCGCGCGACACCCACAGCCAGTCCGACAGGATGATGTCGGCACTCCCGGCGCGTAGCGCGATCTTGCCGGCCTCGGGGCTCGCGAGTTCGGCGACGTCGAGCGACAGATCGGCTTCCTTGTCGAGCCCGCCGGCGCGGATCGCGGCCAGCTCCCAGGAGAATGTTCCAGTCTTCTGCACTGCAAGGCGGATCGTATCTGCGGCGAGGCCGGGGGCGGCGAGCGACAGCGCCAGCGTCATCGCGAGCGCCAATGTTCGCCTAGGCGCTCTCAAACCAAGTGCTCTCATCACCTTGTGAGCCGTTTCCTCGAAGGGAGTGCTTTTCATGACAATACGCATAGCATAGCTTTCGTCGCAACCAGCGGGAGGACGCGCATGAATCTGGCGGGACAGCTACGACCGATTGTCGCCGCATTGGCGGTGTGGGCTGCGACCGTCTACGCCGTGCGTGCCGAGGAGGCCAACGATTATCCGACCTCGGCGCGTGCCGAATACGTCTATGGCTGCATGAAGGCCAATGGCGAGAGCCGGCAGTCGATCGAGCAATGTTCCTGCTCGATCGACGTGGTGGCCTCGATCGTGTCCTATGACCGTTACGTCACCGCCGAGACGGCGCTGAGCATGTCCCAGGTGCGCGGCAATCTCGGCGTCCAGTTTCGTACGTCCGAGCAGGCGAACTCAGCAGTGAACGATCTCAGGCGCGCGCAGGCGGAAGCCGAGGTGAGGTGTTTCTGACGGCTAGCTCCACGCCAACCGTAGTCGTCATGCCCGTGCTTGTCCCGGGCATCCACGTTCTTAGGATAGGCGCGAAGTCCGTGGACGGCCGGGACATAGGCGAGCGAAGCGACGCCGTCCTTCGGACGGCTATGCCCGGCCATGACGATCGAGGGCCTCACGTCCCCGGCTTCTCCACATCCCATTCATTGCGGAACACGTGCCCATCCGTGTCCTTCGCCTCCGCGCGGAAGCGCTTGGCACCGTTGGAGACGTAGGTGAAGCGCAGATTGGGATCTTCCGAGATCGAGATGCCGCCCTCCATCGACAGCACGGGACTGTCGTCCTGCGTCAGCCTCAGTTGGTTGACGAAAAAGGCGGGGATGTAGAGCTGCGTGACCTGGTCCATTTGCAGGCCGGAATTGTTGGGATGGCCGATCATGATCTGCGCCTCGCGGACGTGGCTCGCCGGTGCCTCCTCGCGCGCGAATTGCCGGTAGCGCATCTGGCCGAGCCGGTTCCTGGCTTCCTCGATGTTCTTTCCTGCCGGCGCCGAGCAGCCGCCTGAGGCCTTCACATAGGTCTTGGCGACGTAGAGCTGGCCGTCGCTGAGTTCGGCGACCGCGTGGACGTCGGTATAGTTGTTGACGCGCACGCGCGTGGAGATCTCGGTGACGTTGGCATCTGCGCCGAGCTCGAACTTCGCCGCCATTGGCGCGGGGTTGCGGTCGATCACCAGCGTGATCGAACGGATACGGCGGCTATCCGCGGGCGACAGTTTGCTGCGCAGGGTCACCGGCACGATCGCCGCGTCCTCGGCGCGATAGGGCATCTCGATGCCGATGACGTCGTTGCCGTCGTTGATCGGACGGTTGCTGAAGATGTCCTGCACCAGGCCCGGCCAGGGATCGTAAGCCTCCTCGGCGCTCGCCGGCACAGCGAAGGCGATGCCGACCAATGCGGCGATCAGGGGCAGGCGGCGGCGTGTGCATCCCGTCATGGTCGTGGTTCCGTGCGGACGAAGCAGTTTTCTCTGGGGCGGCGCAGCCGATCCCCGTCCAGCGTAGCGCGTCCACTACTCCCATTCAATTTCCGAAAATGCTGCGGTTGCGTTGCGAGCATTGTAGTCGTCGAACAATTGCCACTGCGGCCGTTCCGATGCTGCCGCCTTGTCGGCGGCAGTCCGGATTGGCTCGCCCTTCTTGTTCGACGCCCGGACGTCCGCCAGCAGCGTCATGAGATAACGCCGCTCGTCGCCGAGCGCGGCAGGCCAGTCGCTCACAGGCCCGTGACCGGGCACCACGCGCTGCGCCGGAATCTTGTCGAGTTCCCCGAGGATGCCGAGCCAGCCGCGGATGCTGCCGTCCATCACCGGGATATGGCGGAGGAAGACGAGGTCGCCCGCAAACAGCGTTCTGCTTGCCTCGTCGAACACGGTCAGATCGTTGTCGCTGTGCCCGGCCGGCCAAGCCCGCAAGGTGAGGCGGCGCGCCCCGAGATCGAGCGTGAGGGTATCAACGACGAGCAGGGTGGGCGGCACGATCTTCACGGGATCGATCAGTTCGCTACCCATGAGGCGTCTAAAATTGTCGAGATAATACGGCCCGCGCGTCGCCAGCGCCTGCCGCAGCTTGCTGTGGCCGACGAAGCTGGTTCCCTCAGCGGCAAAGGCCGCATTGCCGAAGACATGGTCGGGATGGCCGTGGGTGTTGATGACGTAGCGGATCGGCTTGGATGTACGAGCCCGCACCGCCGCCAGCAGCGCCTCGCCCTCGCGGAGGCTGCCGCCGGTGTCGATCACGGCCACCGCGTCCTCGCCGACGATGAAGCCGACATTGGCGATGTCGCCTTCGTTCTCGCGGGTCATCAGCGCAATGGCCCCGGAGTGTACGAAGATTCCCGGCGCGACTTCGCTTACAGGCAATTCGGCCGCTTCAGTGCGTGCTAGCGTCGCTATCCCCAGCAGGGACAAGGCTGCGATCACGAGAGCGATGCGAGACACTTTTCCGCCTCAGTTCAAAGGGTTGCGCGCTTTGCACTGCAACAAAGCAAAGCCAGCACAAAGTTTGGCAAAACATGGCGCGTCATGCGTTGCATGGCTAGCATTCAAACAAACCGAGGAGGAAGCGCGATGAGGGAGGCCGGACGACATCGTCGCTGGTTGTTTTCACTGTGGGTCCTGGTGGCGTCCTGCGCGTTCGGCGACGTCGCCATTGCGCAGACCAGCGAGACCGGCGACCTCTCGTTCGAGCTGGTCGATCCAAAAGTGCTGCGCGTCTGTGCCGACCCGCGCAATCTGCCGTTCTCGAACGAGAAGGGAGAGGGGTTCGAGAACAAGCTCGCCGAGCTGCTCGCGGACAAGCTCCAGAAGAAGCTCGACTTCGTCTTCTTCCCGCAGGCCACCGGCTTCGTGCGCATGACGCTGGGCGCGCATCGCTGCGACGTCATCATGGGATTCCCGCAAGGTGACGACCTCGTGCAGGGCACCAATCCCTATTACCGCACGACCTATGCGCTGGTCGCCAAGACCGGCAGCGGGCTCGAGGACGTCGATACGCTCGAAGACGCGCGCCTGAAGGGCAAGCATGTCGGCATCGTCGCCGGCACGCCGCCGGCGACCAACATGGCGCTGGCCGGTCTGATGGGCGATGCGAAGCCCTATCCGCTGATGATCGACACGCGCTTCGACAATTCGGCGCAGGCCATGATCGACGACCTCGCCGCCGGCAAGATCGACGCCGGCGTGCTGTGGGGGCCGATGGCCGGGTTCTACGCCAAGAAGGCCGGATCGCTGCACGTCACGCCGCTGGTGAAGGAAACCACCGGGCCGAAGCTGGTCTATCGCATCGGCATGGGTGTGCGTCCCGCCGACCAGAACTGGAAGCGGCAGCTCAACAAGGTGATCCAGGAGAACCAGGGCGAGATCAACAAGATCCTGCTCGACTTCGGCGTACCGCTGCTCGACGAGAGCGACCGGCCGCTCGGTGCGGAGACGGCCAAGAAGACGCCATGAGGCGGCGCGTTGCCGCTGCGCTGCTCGCCGCCATTCTGGTGGCGCCGGCGTTGGCGGAGCAGCAGGAGCCGTTCGAGCCCGAGGGATATCGCGCCGACAATTACCGCGCGCCGGTGCCGGCGACGCTCACTGGCGCGCGCGTGCTGACGACTGCGGAGGCCGAAGCGATCTGGCGTGCGAAGAGCGGCGCATTCATCGACGTGCTGCCACGCGCGCCGAAGCCGAAGAACCTTCCCGAAGGCACCGTCTGGCGCGATATGCCGCGGAAAAACATCCCGGGCAGCATCTGGCTGCCGGACACCGGCTACGGCGTGCTGCCGCCCGCCATGGACGATTATTTCCAGCGCGGCCTCGCCCACGCCGCGCGCGGCGACAAGGCTGCACTGCTCGTGATCTATTGCCTGGCCGATTGCTGGATGTCCTGGAACGCCGCCAAGCGCGCCTTGGCTTACGGTTATGCCAACGTCGCCTGGTACCCCGACGGCACCGACGGCTGGGAGCGCGCAAAGCTTCCGCTGGACGATGCGCAACCCGAGCCGCGGCCGGAGCAGTAGTTCTCTCCTCGTCATTGCGAGCGTAGCGAAGCAATCCAGAGTCCCTCCGTGGAAAGATTCTGGATTGCTTCGCTGCGCTCGCAATGACGGTGTAGGCCGAGCGTCCGCGCACATCGACTAGACGCCTCGCGGAAGCTCCCTTTCGCCGAGAGCGAGGCGGAAGCAAAGTCTACTGCTTCTGCAGCTTCGTCAGCGTGCCCGTACCGTTGTTGTCGGTCGCCGAGTACGTCACCCTGTCGCCGGCATGGACGGCATCCAGCATCGCGGCGTCCTTGGCCTTGTACTCCTGAAGCGCGCCGGCGCCGCCTGCGCTGCCGCCGACCGTGCCCTTCTGTGTCTGCTGGATCGAGATCGTGCTGTTGAGCCGGTCGATTCTGGTGACCATCCCGGTCATGTCGTCAGCAAAAGCGGGGGACGCAAGCGTGCTGATGGCTGCAGCGCATGCGAAGATGAATTTTGTTGTTCCCATCGAGGCCTCCCGACGTCTTGGAGTTCACGTCGACAAGCCATCCTAGAGCGATTTGGTTCCGGCTGATAGCGCGGCAAAGGGTAACGATGGCGCTGATATCGCGGGAACTTTCCGAATGTCGTCGTCAGCGAGGCTGACGCTATTCCATTTCCTGCTGGATCACGCGTCCGAGAGCGAACAGGCGTTGGTCGATCGTGGTCGGAACTTCGCAAACGAACCGCACCACTTTATGTCGGTCCTCGAAGATGCGGGTCTTCCAGATCAGATCGTTGCTGAGCGCCTCGACCTTGGCCTCGTCGCGCGGCGTTGCGCTCTGGAGCGCCTGCAGGGCCAGGGTCTCCTCGCGAATCTTGTCGGCGGCCTCGCGCTGCTTGCGGCTGACGCGTTCGAGCCCGCTCATGACCTGGGAGCGCTGCGCATTGAGCGTGTCGAACAGGCCGGCAAACAGGAGTTTTGCGTTCGCGGTCTTGTCAGCGGCGGAGCCCGCCAGAAATTCCTTGACCGACTTCTCCGCCTCGTCGAGCGGCGTCTTGCGCGCCGACAGCTTTGAGACCAGCGCGCTGATCTTGGCGTCATCCTTCCACTTGGTCTCGGCGTCGTCGAGCGCCGGACCGGCCCACACGGCGGCGAGAGAAATCACCGGCACTTTTGCCTGCGTGCAGGGCCAGTCGGGATAGCGCGGATCGGCCGCGCGTGCGGCCGTGGCCGCAACAGCGAGCGCCACAGCGGCCACGATCACGATCCCTGATCTCATCATTCGCCTCCCGCAGGGCCCCGTCGCGCCAGCCCGCGCGAGGGATCATAGGCCAGAATCGCGCCGATCATGAAGACGATTGTGCAGGCCGCCACCACCGCCAGCGAGATCCAGTTGATTTGCCCGTAGAATGCAAAGCGTATCAGTTCGACCGCATGGGTGAACGGGTTGGCCTGGCAGAGATAGTAGAGATAGGGGCTCCCCTCCTGCACGCGCCAGAGCGGGTAGAGCGCGGAGGAGGCGAAGAACATCGGAAAGATCACAAAGTTCATCACGCCGGCGAAGCTTTCAAGCTGCTTGATGCCCGAAGAGATCAGCATGCCGAGCGAGCCCAGCATCAGTCCGGACAGGATCAGCGCCGGCAGCACGGTGAGATAGCCGATCGCGGGAGGGGTGATGTCCCACAACCAGGCGATCAGCAGGAACGCATAGACCTGGAGCAGCGATACCGCGGTGCCAGCGAGCAGCTTGCAGAACAGGAGGAACCCGCGCGGCAGCGGGCTCACCAGCAGCGTCCGCATATTGCCCATCTCGCGGTCATAGACCATCGAGAGCGAGGACTGCATGCCGTTGAAGAGCTGGATCATCGCCATCAGCCCGGGCGCGATATAGACCTCGTAGAGGATGTAGGTTTCGTAAGGCGGGATGATGGAAATGCCGAGCACCTGGCGGAAGCCGGCAGCGAAGATGAACAGCCATACCAGCGGGCGCACCAGCGCGGAGACGAAGCGCTCGCGCTGATGCAGGAAGCGCAGGCCCTCGCGCCAGACGATGCCGGTGAGGCAGGTCATGTATTCCGCGGCCGAGAAACCGCGCGGTGTATCCCGCGTCGTGATGCTGCTCATGCGCCGCCCCCCGGCATCGTCTGGGCACCGGTCAGGCGCATGAAGGCGGTGTTGACGTCCTGCGCGCCGGCATCGGTGATGACGCGGCTCATCGGCCCCTGCGCCAGCACCTTGCCCTGGTGCAGCACCACGAGGTCGTCACCGGCCATGATCTCGTCGAACAGATGCGTGGCCCAGAGCACGCCGATGCCTTGCTCGGTGACGAGCTGGCGGACATGGCTGATGATGTCGGCGCGCGCCTTGACGTCGAGGCCGACGGTCGGCTCGTCGAGCAACAGCAGCCGCGGCCGGTGCAGCAGGGCGCGGGCGATCTCCAGCCGCCGCATCTGGCCGCCGGAGAGATCGCGCACCTTGCTGTCGGCGCGCTCTTCCAGCCCGATACGGCCGAGCAGCTCGCGGCTGCGCGCGGCCGCCTCGCGCCGGCTGATGCCGTGCAGCGCGGCGTGATAGAGCAGGTTCTGCGTCAGCGACAGGTCGAGATCGAGCGTACGCGGCTGGAACACGACGCCGAGCAGCCGCAGCGCCTCGCCGGGACTCGTGCTGATGTCGTGGCCGAAAATGCCGACGCGGCCGCTCTGGATGCCGAACAGGCGCGTGATCAGCGAGAACAGCGTGCTCTTGCCCGCGCCGTTGAGCCCGAGCAGCGCCGTGAAGCTCGCCGGCTGCACATTGAAGGAGACGTCCATCAACGCCCGGCGCGGCCCATAGGAATGGCTGACGCCGTCGATCGACAGCGCCGGCACCGCGGCCGCTTCCAGCCTCGGCATCTCCTGTGGCTCGGCGATGGGAGCAGGGCTGGTCATGGCGCGATCGTAATGCCCCAGGGCAGTTCGCCTACCTGAATGGTCTTGATCACCTTTTGCGCGGCGACGTCGATGACCGAGACGTCGTTCGACACGCCGTTGGTGGTGAGCAGGTATTTCTCGTCCGGCGTGAACGCCATGTGCCAGACCCGCTGTCCCACCAGCAGGTATTTCGTCACCTTGCGCGAGGCGACGTCGACCACGGCGACGCGGTTGGCCGGGCCGAGCGCGACGAAAGCGGTCTTGTCGTCTTTGGTCATGCCGATGCCGACCGGCTGGATCGCCTCTTTCCGCAATCCCGGAATCTCGAACGTGACCTTGCCGGTCACCTCGTGCTTTTTGGGATCGATGATCGAGACCGTGCCGCCGATCTCCGAGGACACCCAAACTTCCGAACTGTCGTGCTTGAACTCGGCAAAGCGCGGCCGCGCGTCGACCAGCACGTTGGCGACGATCTGGCGCGACGAGGTGTCGATGAAATGCGCCATGTTGGTCGTCTCGGACGTGTTGATCAGCGTCTTGCCGTCGGGGCTGATCGTCATGCCCTCGGGCTCGACGCCGACCTGGATGTCGCCGAGCCGGGCGCGCTTCTCCAGATCGATCACGGTCACCGTGTTGTCGTTCTCGTTGGCGACATAAAGGATTTTTCCGGCGGCATCCTGCGCGAACAATTCCGGGTCGGGCCCGGAGGGCAGGCTGTCCACCACGGCCTGGGTCTTGGCATCGATCACCTGGATGGTGTCGTCGTCGCCGACCGCGACCATCACGAACTTGCCGTCGCGCGTGAAATCGATGCCGCGCGGGCGCTGGCCGACCTTGATGGTCTTGGTCACGGTCCAGCTGTCGGTGTCGATCACCGAGACCGTGTTGCTCTTCTCGTTCGAGACATAGGCAATGAACGCATGCGCGGGCGCGGCCGCAAGCGCCAGTCCGGACAGCAACCCCACACGCCACATGCGCAACATTCGCGTCCTCATTTCAGCTTGCATTTGCTCTCCGGGCGGTCGTAGCCGAGCGTGTCGAGCTCGGAGACCTGGTGCAGAAATCCCTCCTGCGGCGACACCGACACCACCATGCGGCCGTCGACCAGCAGGATTGGCTGACGCAGCTGCAGGTTCCAGTCGCGCAGGGTCAGTCTTGTACCCTTGAAGGCCGCGACCGAAAAATCCGGCCCCTTGATGAAGTCGGTGACCTTCTTGACGTCGCCGGAATTGGTGCGCGAGGTGGCCTCGCCGATCATGCGCACCGCCGTCCAGGCCTGCATGTCGAGCGCGGTCATGCGCCGCGAATTCAGCTTGATGAAGCGGTTCTGCATCTGGATCGCGCCCCACTGGTCCTGCGCCGCGTCCCAGCTGCGCGGCACGAGGCCGGCCGAGCCCGCGACGGGGCGCGGATCCCAGGTGCGATAGGGCAGATAGGCGCCGAACACTTCGCTCTCGTCGGCGGCGACCAGCACGTCATAGGCCGGCAATTGTTGCGTGAACACCGGCATCTGGCGCTGGATCAGCGTCACGCCGCTATCGGTGCGGCGCGCGCCGCCCTTGTCCTCGAAGGTCTTCTCTTGCACGATCTTGGCGCCGAAGCGTGAGGCGGTACGCCGGAGCGCGTCTGCAAACAGCTTGTCCTCGTCATGCGAGCCGACCACGAGCACCCAGCGCTTCCACTGCTTCCACACCAGATATTGGCCGAGCGCATCGGCCAGCATCGCGCGCGTCGGTGCGGTGTGGATGACATTGGCGCGGCAATCGGCTTCGCGCAGGCGCTCGTCGATCGCGCCGGCGTTGAACAGCAGCGTGCCGCGCTCACGCAGGGCATCCGAGACCTTCAACAGCGCGTCGGCCGGCAGGTCGGCGATGATGAAGCCGTTTTTCTCGGCGAGCGTAGCCGCAGCCTCGGCCGGGTCTTCGCCTTCCTTGATGCGGCGCTCCTCCAGCGTGAAACGCTGGTTGAGGAATTTTCCCGTGGTGTTGTTGTCCTCGATGGCCAGGCGCGCGCCAGCGACGCCGTCATTCTCCGCGGGTTGCTCGACCAGCGACAACGTCGATCTGGTGCCGGCGACGCCGAGATAGCCGACGCCGATCTGCACCGGGTCGGCCGCGAGCGCGCTCGTCGCGGCAAGACCCAGGCCGATCAGGCCGACCAACCATCGGATCATGTTTCCTCCAGATGTTCTCCCTGGCTTGACCGCCGGTGGAGAATTGTCTCTGCTAAAGCATGACCGATTTGGCCCGGCTTGCAACCCCGCATTTCGTCCCCGCGCGCGCGAGGCCGGGAATCACGATCATGCGAGCGCTGATCTGTTTCGCAGCTTTGCTGTTGACGGGTTCGGTCGCGCTGGCCGATCCGCCAAGGCTCGCGGTGTTCGATTTCGAGCTGATCGACACCAGCCTTCCCGGCGAGTTCTACGGCTCCAAGCCGGAAGAGGCGCGGCTCGAGCGCATCAGCGAGCAGCTGCGCAAGGAACTGGCGCTGTCGGGAAGGTTCCAGCTGCTCGACATCGCGCCGGTCAGGGATGCCGCCCGTCACGCCAATCTGCAGGCCTGCGGCGGCTGTGACCTCAAGCTTGCCGGCCAGCTCGGCGCCGACCTCGAGATCACCGGCATGGTGCAGAAGGTCTCGAACCTGATCATCAATCTCAACATCTATTTGCGCGACGTGAAGACCGGCAACATGATCACCGCCGCCAGCGCCGACATGCGCGGCAACACGGACGAATCGTGGTCGCGCACGATGAGCTACCTGATCCGCAATCGATTGCTGGCGCCGAATTACGGGAAGCCGGAGTAGATTCTTCTCTTCGCGAGCGCCGCTGCACCCTCTCCCCTTGCGGGAGAGGGTGGCTCGCCGTGTAGCGGCGAGACGGGTGAGGGGTATCTCTCCGCGAGTCCAACTCTTATTTGAACGCGCGGTGAGATACCCCTCATCCGGCGCCATAGCCCAAGCTTTGCTTCGGCGTTCTTAAGAACGGCGGCCGTGGGCCGCCTATGCCACCTTCTCCGGCAAGGGGAGAAGGAAGAAAGAAATCACCCCTTCAATCTTTCCGCATGCCAGTGCAGATGATCGTCCATGAAGGTCGAGATGAAATAATAGCTATGGTCATATCCCGCCTGCCGCCGCAGCGTCAGCGGGATGCCCGCCTTGGTGCAGGCGGCCTCGAGCAGCTCGGGCCTGAGCTGTTCTTTCAGGAAATTGTCGGCCTCGCCAACGTCGACGAGGAAGCCGGAATATTTCGCGCCGTCCTCGATCAGCGCCACGGTGTCGTGGTTGCGCCAGGTCTCCTTGTTCGGTCCGAGATAGCCGGTCAGCGCCTTGATGCCCCAGGGCACGAGCGAAGGCGCCACGATCGGCGCGAACGCGCTGGCCGCGCGATAGCGGTGCGGATTGCGCAGTGCGACCGTCAGCGCGCCGTGGCCGCCCATCGAATGGCCCATCACCGATTGCCGCTTGGCGTCGACCGGGAAGTTCTCCGCCACGAGCTTGGGCAGCTCGTCGGTGACATAGCTCCACATGCGATAGTTGCGCGCAAACGGCTGTTGCGTCGCGTCGACATAGAAGCCGGCGCCGAGGCCGAAATCATAGGCATTGTTGGCATCGCCCGGCACGTCGGGCCCGCGCGGGCTGGTGTCCGGCGCGACGAAGATCAGGCCGAGCTCGGCGCAGGCTTTGCGGAATTCGCCCTTCTCGGTGACGTTGGCATGGGTGCAGGTGAGGCCGGAGAGATACCAGACCACGGGAAGCTTTGCGCCGGCGGCATGTGGGGGAACATAGACCGAGAACACCATGTCGGTTCCGGTCGCCTGGCTGGCATGGCGGTACACGCCCTGCACGCCGCCATAGGAAGTGTTGGTCGAGACAGTCTGGATCGTCATGCCGTTATGCTCCGTGGCATCTAACCACATCAGGATTGCAACGCTTGTGTGACCGAATTCGTGGCGGTGTTTGTCAGGCGACGCCGCTGTCGATCGCCAGCCGCACCAGCTCGACCGAGGTCTTCACGCCGAGCTTCTGTCGCATGATCGAGGAGGTGTTGGCGACAGTCTTGTAGGACGACTGCACCAGCCAGGCGATCTCGGACAGGCTCTTTCCGGCGCTGAGCAGCCGCAGGATTTCCATCTCGCGCGCGTTCAGCTTCGACAGCGGGCTTTGCGCCAGCGTCGGTCCTGCAAACGCGATGCTGCGCGCGATCGCGGTCGGCAGATAGGTGCCGCCGCCCCCGACGGCGCGGATCGCCTCGACGAGGTCGTCGGGGTCGCCGGTCTTGGAGACGTAGCCCTTGGCCCCGCACTCGATCGCGCGCGCGGCGAACGCAGGGTCGTCGTTCATGCTGAACATGATGATGCGGGCCTCGGGCGCGCGTTCGAGGATGCGGCGCGCGAGCTCGAAGCCGGACACGGTCGGCAGGTTGATGTCGATGATGCAGAGGTCGGGGCGCTCGACAATGAAGACGCATTCGCCGTCTTCGGCGTCGGCGGCCTCCAAAATCTCGATCTCGCCCTCGTCGGCCAGCACGGCACGGCAGCCGGAGGCGACAATGGGATGATCGTCGACGATCAGAATGCGCATAGGCGTTCCCCGTGACAGCCTCGGCCTGCTTTTGCGCCGCATGATCCGAACAAGAACGCTACGCGTCTCATGTCGCCTCATGCAACCCGGCCGGGATTGCTGTACGCTTTCGATTAGATATCGGGCGCTTCGCCTCTGTCAACGTCATCGGACAGGCGGGGCCAACCTTCGCGAGGCACGGGCGGCACCTATGTGGCAAAATCTATCGTTGCGCGCGCGCATCAACCTTCTGCTGGCGCTGCTGCTGGCGCTGGGGCTCGCGGTCAATATCGGCCGCCAGGTCGCGGAAGCCGGGCCGCGCGTGCAGGCCGAGGACCAGAGCGTGATCCGGCTTGCGCGCGAATTCATCGAGATGATCGTTGCGGATCTGAACGAGGCGCCCGATCCGGATGCCAGGCTGAACCAGATCGCGCGCGATCTGAGCCGCCTGCGCCATGTCAGCATCGCGCTTCAGGACGCCGGCGGTAACCCGCTGACGCCGCCCCGGCCGGCCGACGACGACGCGCGCGGACCGCCGGCCTGGTTCGTCAGCCTCGTTCATCCCGAGCAGACCGCGGTGAGCGTGCCGGTCTCGGTCCATGGCAAGCCGGGCTCGCTGGTGATCACCGCGCATCCCGACGACGAGATCGCCGAGATCTGGGACGCCATCGTGACCCAGCTCGAGGTCGGCTCGGTGATCGCGCTCGCGCTGTTCCTGGTGATGATGACGGTGGTCGGCCGCGCGCTCGCGCCGCTGCAGTCGTTGGCGCAGACGATGACCGCGATCGAGGGCGGGCGTTATGACGCGCGCGCCACGCCGGGCGGTGCGCCCGAGCTGGCCGCGATCTGCGGCAAGCTCAATCATCTCGCGGCGGCGCTCGGCGAGGCGGTGGAGGAAAAGCGGCTTTTGGCCGAGCGCGCGGTGTCGCTCCAGGACGTCGAGCGCAAGGAGATTGCGCGAGAGCTGCATGACGAATTCGGGCCGTATCTGTTCTCGCTGCGCGCCCATGCGAGCGCGCTGGCGAAGCTCGCGGACGGGCGCGCGCCGAATGCCGAGTCGGTCCGGAAGCACGGCAGCGCCTTGCTGGAACAGATCAACCAGCTCCAGCAGTTCACCCGCCGGGTGCTGGAGCGGCTCCGGCCCGTGGGCCTTGCCGAGCTCGGCCTGCGCCAGGCGCTGGAATCGCTCTCGCGGCTGTGGCGGGAGGCGCATCCCGACGTCGCGATCGAAACCGTGATCTCCGCCACGCTCGGGGTCACCGGCGAGACGGCCGATCTCACCATCTACCGCATCGTGCAGGAGGCGCTCACCAACGTGTTCCGCCACGCCGGCGCGACTTCGGTCAATGTCGTGATCGAGCCCGTCGAGCAGGCCGGCGGCCGCGGCTACGCGCGCGTGCGGGTCAGCGACAACGGCCGCGGCATGGAGCCGGGCCAGAAGCTCGGCTTCGGCCTCGTCGGCATGCGCGAGCGCATTCTGGCGCTGGGCGGCACGCTCAACGTCGTCTCCAGCGACGGCGGCTTGACCGTGGAGGCGCTGGTTCCGACGGCGGCGTCCTGATTGCATCGGGAAAAATTCCCGATTTGGTCGGGAAAACGGGTGCGGATAGTGCCAGACCTTTTGTGGCTGGCGGACTCACTGCCGCCGATTACACTCGTCTCAACCAAACGGCGAAAATCAAAACAGCCGGTGGTCACGGATGGGAAGGCAGGGATGGGCAAGCCTCTTTGGTTCAAGCCTCTTTGGTTCAAGCGTCGTTTGTTGATGGCCTCGGTGTCGACGGGGCTGGTGTCGGGCTTGGTCCTTGCAGGCCCCGCCGCAGCCGCGCAGGACGAGGAAACCAACGTCCAGAACCTGCCGCCCGTCGAGGTGACGGCACCTCCGCCGTCGGCTGTGAGGCGCAGTGCGCCGCCGCGGCCGGTCGCGCGCATAGGGGCGCCGGCGTCCGCCAGCCCCAGGACGCGCCTTTACGTCTACCCGACCTCACCGGGCACCGGCCGAGGTCTCGACGTCGACAAGGTGCCGTCCGCGATCAATGCGGTTGATGCCAGCCAGATCAGGCGTACCGCCTCCCCGGATATCGCCATTGCCCTGCAGCAGTACGTGCCTGGTCTCAGCATCAACGAAGTGACCGGCAATCCATTCCAGCCCGATGTGCAGTTTCGCGGCTTCGTCGCTTCACCTCTGGCCGGCACGCCGCAGGGCCTCGCTGTCTACCAGAACGGAGTACGCATCAACGAGGCGTTTTCCGACACTGTTAATTGGGATCTGATCCCGACGGCTGCGATCCGATCGGCAGTGGTCGTAACTAACAATCCGGCATACGGCCTCAATGCCCTCGGCGGCGCCATCGATCTGCAGATGAAGAACGGCTTCAACTATCAAGGTGCCGAAATCGACATCATGGGCGGCTCATTCGGCCGCATCCAGGGCTCCGCACAATGGGGCAAGCAGGTCGACAAGAACTGGTCAGTCTACGGAGCGCTCGAAGGCGTTCACGACAATGGTTTCCGCAATTTCTCGCAATCGGATGTCCGGCGCTTCTATGGCGACGTCGGGTATCGTTTCGAAGGCAACGAGTTCCACCTCAATGGCGGCGTCGCCAACAATTCCCTGGCGGGCCCCAGCACTGTTCCAGCCGAATTGCTCCAGCAATACTGGGGGGCGACCTACACAACGCCGCAAACCGTCTCCAACAAGGTCGGCTATCTCAACCTGACCGGCAAGGTGGAGGCGACGCCGACCTGGACCTTTGAGGGCACGGCGCATCTGCGGAGCTTCAAACAGAGTACCGTGGACGGAAATCCGACCGACGCCCAGCCTTGTGTCGATCCGACCCTGCTGTGCTTTGGCAGTGATACGGTCCCGGCTTTTGGCCTGAATGGCGTTCAGCTCGCCAATACCTTTGCGCCAGACGCCATCCTCGGCGAGATCGATCGCACCAGCACGAAATCGACCACCTTTGGCGTATCCGGTCAGGCGACCAACAGCGACCAGCTGTTCGGTCATGAGAACCGCTTCGTAGTCGGCGCGAGCTATGATGTCAGCAGCACGCGCTTCACCGGCAGTGCTGAATTGGGAACGATAGGCACGAACTATGTCGTCACGGGCAGCGGCGTATTCCTGGGTGCCTCCGGCGACCCGACATCGGTTGGTCCCGTGTCGCTTCGCACCGTCAACCAATATCAGGGGCTCTACGCGCTCGACACGTTCAACGTGGACGATCGCTTTGCGGTGACGGCAGGCGGCCGGTTCAATGCGGCCCGTGTCACGCTGATGGACCAACTCGGTACCGCGCTCAATGGCGATCATACCTATGATCGATTCAATCCGATCATAGGCGGCACCTACAAGATCACGTCTGAAGTGACCGCCTATGCGGGCTATTCCGAAGCCAACCGAGTGCCAACGCCACTCGAACTCGGCTGCGCCGATCCGACGCGGCCGTGCATCATCGGGCAGTTCCTGATCGCTGACCCCCCACTGCAGCAAGTCGTATCCAAGACGTTCGAAGCGGGCTTCCGTGGTACCAAGGAATTGAACATCGGCTCCCTCGGATGGAAAATCGGTGCCTACCGTGCCACCAACTACGACGACATCCTCGCGACCCCGATTCCGGGCCTGACGGGCTTCGGCTTTTTCCAGAACGTCGGCCGGACACGCAGGCAGGGTGTCGAAGCCGAGGTGAGCCTGAAGTCGAATGTGCTTCAGTTCCAGGCGAGCTATGCGTTCCTGGACGCGCGCTTCCTCGACGCGCTGACGCTTGGATCAGAGAGCCCGTTCGCCGACGCCGACGGCAATATCCAGGTCTTGCCGGGCAATCACATTCCGCGCCTCCCTAGCCACCTTATTAAGGCAAGCATCGAATATGCGGTTACCGATGTCTGGAAGGTCGGGGGCGACGCGCTCTTTGTCTCGAGCCAGTATTTCGTCGGCGACGAGTCCAACCAGTTTCCGAAGCTGCCGTCCTATACCGTGTTCAATCTCCACACCTCCTACCAGGTCACCAAGAACCTCCAGCTTTACGGACGCGTCGCCAACATCTTCGACAACCGCTACTCGACCCTTGGCACCTTCTTCGATAGGGAAGCCTTGCCCAACTTCACCAATGGCGGTGCGGAATTTAACGACCCGCGATCGCTGAGCCCGGCAAGGCCCCGTGCGTTCTATGCGGGCATGCGGATGACGTTCTGAGTTCGACACGCAAGCCCGGCCGCCTCTGGAGGGCGAAAGACATCATCATCTTTACTCCGCCCAGCCTCGGGCGAGGATCGCGGCTTGCTGCAAGGAAATGCGCCGGACCAGCGGGTCTGCATGGCGGTGCACCAGCTGCCAATCCGTGCTGTCCTTGCGATAGATTTCCGTGACGCGCAGCGACCAGTCCTGTGCAGGCAAGCCGCCGACCTCCGCGCTCTGGCGTTCGATCATGACGAGAGCGATGAGCCCGTTCGACGCATAGGTCTGCAAGACCTCCAGCTCGGTCTCACCGTTCCTGAAATATTGCGCCAGGTCGGTCAGCCGCTTTGGACTGCTGTCGAATCCGAAACTCGCAGGGCCTCCGAAAGGTTGCATCAGTGTGAAATCCGGAGCAATGCGGACAAGCTGGGACCAACGGTCCATATCTCCACGCATGAAGGCCGCATTCTTCTCCCCGGCGCGCTGGATGATGCTGGCCAGCGCGTCGTCCCCGGCGGTTGCATTGCATGGAAGCTGACCGGAAGCAGGAATTGCCGCCGCCGCTATCATCATAGAGCGCCTCGACATCCCGTGCGGCGAGTCCTGGTTGTCCGGCGAGCCATGGTCTTTGCTCACCCCTTTCGACCTTCTGATCATTTCGAGGCTCCTGATTGCACGATCTGCGCATTCCATGGGGCCTTGATCTCGATGAATCCAGCGATATGATTTCAGCAACATGCTGAACCAAATTGATCTATCCAGGGTCGAACTGAATCTCCTTGTGGTCTTCCGCGTGGTCCTGGAAGAACGCCATGTCGCGCGCGCGGCCGCGCGACTGAACCTGACGCCGTCTGCTGTCAGCCACGCGCTTGGCCGGCTGCGCCTTGTTTTGAACGACCCGCTGTTCCTGCGAACGCCGAAGGGCGTCGTTCCAACGGAGCGGGCCCTGGAGCTCGACCACCCGATCGCTGAAATCATCGCGCGCGTCGAACAACTGGTTGGCTCGGCTAGACCATTCGACCCTGCAAAAAGCCATCGCCGGTTTACGATCGGCGCACCCGATGCCGTTCTCGCCTCAACAACGGGGCAGCTACTCGGTTCGATCGCGAGTAGGGCGCCCCAAATCGACATCGGATTGATCCATGTGATGCCCGCGCCCCGCGGCGGCGCGATCGGCGAACCCTGGCACGAGTGCCTCGAGATGCTCGAAAGACGAGAGTTGGACGTCGCGATGCTGCCGCTGCCGGCGGTATCGCCGCGTTTCGAGGTGCGCAGGCTCTACGACGAGGAATTCGTGCTGGCCATGCGCAAGGGACACGCCTTCGCCAGAGCTCCGACACCCGCGGCTTTCTCGCAATCGCAGCATCTGCTGGTGTCTCTCAGCGGTGAGCCGCGCGGCTTCGTCGATGAGATGTTGGCAAAGCGCGGTCTCAAGCGCCGCATTGCCTTGACTGTCCCGAACTTTATGATGGCGCTCGTCCAGCTTGCAGGGTCCGAACTGATCGCTGCTTTGCCGCGGCGTCTGGTGCAGCAGCACGCCGGGCATTTCGGATTGATGTTCGTCGAGCTGCCTTTCGCCCGTAAACTGGATACGATCTGCGCCATCGCGACCAAGGCTGCGATGAAGGACGCCGGTGTTGCATGGCTGATGGAAGTTGTCTTCGCCTCGGTCGGAGCAGGTCGGAACCGCAATCGGTAATGCGCGCTCGCTCAGTTGGGCGGCCCCCAAACGGTTTCCTCCGTCCAGCCCAGATCGGCAAACTCGGATGCCCTCAACGGCGCTTCGGCAGCTGAAAAGAACTCGTCGAGCTGCGGCGGCTTGATGCGCGTTCCCGACAACATCGTATGCGCCTGCCCACGGTGGTGAATTTGATGCTGAATGAGATGCATCAGCAGCCGGTCGCGTCGCTCGATCTGGACACTGGGATCTCGATTGATCCGCACATCTTCGTTCAACGAGGCAGGTGTCAGAGCATCGCAGACGCCGATGAAGCGCCGGTCCATCGATGCTTGGGCTTCCGAGAGCCCGGCAAGAGCTGGAAATGGGATCGGGTCGTCCCAGGCCTTTGGCCCAAGCCATCCGCCCTCGAGTGCATCGACGTAAAAGAGGTCGACGACATAAATATGGTTCAATGTCCGCAGCAAGCTCGGGAAGAAGCCCGTCCGCTCGACCTCAAATTCGCCTTGGCTCAGCTCGGCGCACGCGCGGAGCAATCGGTGGTTCGCCCAGGCATTGTTGTAGGCGAAGGCGCGATAGGTTTGAACGATCGACATTGCAAACCCCGCGACCTGCTCGGCGCCGCGTTCCTTTACCGATCAGAAACCATAGCAAATGATCTGAAAATTGTAACGAAACGACTTGGCTGTTTCCGGGTAGGTTTGCCGGAGGGCCCGTGCGATGACAGAGCACCAGTTGCGAGAGCGGGAATTCCAGATCGCGCGTTACAGGCTTCTGGAGCGCGAAGTCACCGATCCGCTTGCCGCGTGCCTGCTTCACAGCATCATCGAGGAACTGGAAGCCGAGTTGCGAAGGGACAGACCGGATTCGCACGGGCCGCGCGATTAACCGTTTCTTAGCGCTAATCATGCGGATTATTCGCGAGGGAATGTCAAGGGAGACTGCTCCCATGCTGAAGGACGGCACCTACGCGGCGTGGTACAAGACGCCGCTGGACCAGGGTACCGGGATCGTCCATGTCGCAGACGGACAAATCTGGGGCTGCGACAGCCTGATGACCTATCACGGCTCCTGCAAGGTCGATGGAGATCGCTTCACCGCCACCGTGTCGACGAAGCGTCATACCGACGGACGTGCAACGGTCTTCGGCATCGACGACGAGCTCACGCTGGAGATCGAGGGAAACTGCCCCGGCAAGGTCGCGACTTACACGGCGAAGGCAGCGCAGATGCCGGGAATGATCCTCCAGGGTACGCTCATTCTCACGGAACAGCAGCCGCCCGCGCGTGAGCGAACCGAGCAGGTACCCGCGTTCAATCCCGACAAGCTTCCGAAATTGCCCAAGCGCGCGCGCTGATCGAGCGAGCCGGCGCGTCGGCATGCCCGGTTCAATACAGCATCATGTCGGACAAGGCTTCGCGTCGCCAGCTGGCTAGGCTGGCGCGACGGCCGCAGCAGGACTCGCAATCACTCGGGACCGCGTTTGTGAACGGACGTATGCGTTCTTGCCATCGATGGTGGAGCGCCGGATCGTTCTATCGATGGTTTCGGACGATCGCTCCTGCATTCGCAGCGCGAAGCTGAAGATCATACCGCTCAACGGCAAGGACCGCGACTTCGTGGTGGATGGTCTGGGCTCGCGAGCTGTGATCAATTCGCTGCTGGCGTGCTTCGATGCGGCTCAGGGCCTGAAAGCCAAAAAGAAGGGCAGGGGGTAAATCCGGGCCGTTCTTCTGCATTTTTGCATCCGCAAGTCCCGGAACTCCCGCTTTTCAAGCAGCTTCCGACGCGCCATTGTGCGGCCGCAACAATCGTCTCAAGGGGCAGTATCAATGTCGGACAAGGTCTCGCGTCGCCAGTTTGCCAAGCTGGCGGGATTGTCCGCAGCCGGTATCGCAAATCCGCTGGAAGCCGCCGAGACCAAGCCGGCGCCGCGGGGCGTGGACGGCTTTCCGGCGGGCTTTGTCTGGGGTACGGCGACCTCGTCCTATCAGGTCGAGGGTGCGGTCGACGTCGACGGGCGGGGGGCTTCGATCTGGGACAAGTTCGTGCGCATCCCCGGCAAGATCGAGGACGGCACCACCGGCGATCGCGCCGTTGAGCATTATCACCGCTACAAGGAGGACGTCGCGCTCATCAAGGAGCTCGGCTGCAAGGCCTACCGCTTCTCGGTGGCATGGCCGCGGGTGTTTCCGGATGGCGACGGCAAGCCGAACCCGAAGGGGCTCGACTTCTACAATCGTCTCGTCGACGAGCTCCTCAGGAACGGCATCGAGCCGTGGCTGACGCTCTATCACTGGGACCTGCCGCAATCGCTCCAGGATCGCTTCGGCGGCTGGCGCTCGACCGAGACCTGCAAGATCTTTGGCGACTATGCGGGCTATGTCGCCGAGCGCCTGACCGATCGCGTCAAGAACGTGTTCACGCTGAACGAGAGCGGACGTTTCGTCCAGTTCGGCTATGGCCTCGGCATCGACGCGCCCGGCGTGACGCTGCCGCAAGCAGAGGTCAACCAGGTCAGGCATAACAGCGCGCTCGCGCACGGGCTCGCGGTGCAGGCGGTGCGGGCGCACGGCCGCCGCGGCACCAGGGTCGGGCCGGCCGAGAATATCGACGTCTGCGTTCCCGCAATCGACACGCCCGAGCATGTTCGTGCAGCCGAGATCGCGCTGCGCGAGATGAACGCCGGCTATCTCAACGTCATCATGACGGGCCGGTATACCGACGCCTTCCTGAAATACGCGGGCGCCGATGCGCCGAAATACACCGACGCCGAGCTGAAGATCATCTCCTCGCCGGTCGACTTCCTCGGTCTCAACATCTACGCGCCGCAGAACTACGTGGTGCCCTCCGACCAGGGCGCGGGCTTCATGCCGCTGCCGATCCCGAAATCATTCCCGCACATGAACTCGAACTGGCTCCGCGTCGCGCCGGAGACGATCTACTGGGTGCCGAAGCTGGCCGCAAAGATCTGGAAGACGGATGCGATCTATATCAGCGAGAACGGCACCTCCGGCGACGACGTGGTGACGCCCGACGGCAAGATCTACGACACCGACCGCATCATGTACCTGCGCAACTATCTCGCCCAGCTCCAGCGCGCGACCGCCGAGGGCGTGCCGGTGCGCGGCTACTTCCTCTGGAGCCTGCTGGACAATTTTGAATGGGTGTTCGGGCTCAACAAGCGTTTCGGGCTCTATCACGTCAATTTCGACACGCAGGTGCGCACGCCGAAGCTCAGCGCGACCTTCTACCGCAACGTGATCGCGAAGAACGCGGCGGGGGCGTAGCTTTCTCCGTCTCACGGATTTTCCGCCGCGCGTAAAATCCGACCTCTTCCCGCAGGCGAGGCGAGGTAACGCAAGATCGCGCGGCCACGGCCGTTTAGCCTGACAGGCCAATCGCTTCACCGGTATCACCGCGCCTCATGCGGAACCCGCGTTTCTACTGTGCATCTTGTTGTTTTTCAGTTTTTGCGTGGAGGCTGCGCAGCCCCGCACGTTGACTCCACTCTTCCCCTTATTCAGAAACGACATCAACACCCATAAACAAGAGGACAACGCCAATGGCTGACGCGCTGATCATCGATGCCTGCCGGACCCCGCGGGGCGTCGGCAAGGCCGGCAAGGGAGCACTCTCGGGCATTCATCCGCAGCAGCTCGGCGCGACCGTGCTGCGCGCGCTCGCCGATCGCACCGGCATCGACACCGCCGACGTCGACGACATCGTCTGGGGCTGCAGCGCGCAGGTCGCGACCCAAAGCGGCGACCTCGGCCGCATGTCGGCGCTCGATGCCGGCTACGACGTGCGCGCCAGCGCGGTGACGCTGGACCGCTTCTGCGGAAGCGGCATCACCAGCGTCAACATGGCCGCGGCCTCGATCATGTCGGGCACCGAAGACCTCGTCATCGCCGGCGGCTGCGAGATGATGTCGATGGAAGGACGCCGCGGCGGCGGTCCGATGATGATGGACTCCGGCAATCTGCGCCTGCGCGCACGGCATCCGCAGTCGCATCAGGGCGTCTGCGCCGACGCGATCGCGACGCTGGAAGGCATCACGCGAAGCGACGTCGACGCGCTCGGTCTTGAAAGCCAGAAGCGCGCAGCGCAGGCGATTGCCGGCGGCCACTTCAAGAAGAGCCTCGTGCCCGTGCGTCGCGAGGACGGCAGCCTCGCGCTCGATCATGAAGAGTATCCGCGGCCGCAGACCACGATGGAAGGGCTGAGCGCGTTGAAGCCCGCATTCCCCGCGATCGCCGACTATGCGCTCGACGACAAGGGCACGACCTATCGCGGCCTGATCCTGCAGAAATATCCGGACCTGAACATCGACTTCATGCATCACGCCGGCAATTCCTCCGGCGTCGTGGACGGTGCCGCCGCGATCCTGCTCGCGTCGCCCGCTTATGCCAGTGCGCACGGCCTGAAGCCGCGCGCTCGCGTCGTCGCGATGGCCAACATGGGGGACTCGCCGACCCTGATGCTGAACGCGCCGGTACCGGCCACGCGCAAGGTGCTGGCGAAGGCGGGGCTGTCCATCGACGACATCGACCTGTTCGAGATCAACGAGGCCTTTGCGGTGGTGGCGGAAAAGTACATCCGCGACCTCAAGCTCGACCGCGGCAAGGTCAACGTCAATGGTGGCTCGATCGCACTTGGCCATCCCATCGGCGCCACCGGCTCGATCCTGATCGGCACCGTGCTCGACGAGCTCGAACGGCGCGACCTGAAGCGCGGTCTCGTCACCATGTGCGCCGCCGGTGGCATGGCTCCCGCGGTCATCATCGAGCGTATCTAGCGCGAGCGAAGCTCGTCGCGCCCCCGTAAGAACAGGGTGGGAGAGTAGCTGAGACGCCGCAACACGACGATCTAGCCTTATTTTTCAGGGTGAATCGCGACCGGCCTTTCACAAAGAGGCCGGTCGTCGCTTGTCGAAAGCGGCGAATCAGCTTTAGCAAGGCGGCGTGCGGGCCTTTGAAACAAGGCAAAAACCGCTGCCGGAGGCTCCTTCCGCTCTGGAAGCCGCTGAAAAGCAGGGTTTTTTGCCCCAGAGGGCCAAAAAAGCCCGTAAAATCGCGACAAAACTGTGCAGAAGGCTCTGGGCCTTCAACGGTTGGTCTAATATGCAACCGGCAACGAATCAGAGGAGACACGATGCCAACCCAAATGTCCAAATCGCAGCTGATCGAAAAGATTGCGACCGCCACCGAGCTTTCCAAGCGCGACGTCAAGAGCGTCATGGAGACGCTGACCGACGTCGGTCACAAGGAGCTCAAGAAGAACGGCCTGTTCCTGGTGCCGGGCTTCGCCAAGTTCGTGGTCATCAAGAAGCCCGCGACCAAGGCGCGCAAGGGTACCAACCCGTTCACGGGTGAAGAGATGATGTTCAAGGCCAAGCCGGCCCGGAAGATCGTCCGCGCCCGCCCGGTCAAGGCCGCCAAGGACGCGGTGGGCTAACAACGCAAAGGCCCCCTCAGCTTGGAGGGGGCCTTTTGTTTGGGGCTGCCGCGAGGGCTTGAGACGGAGGGCTCAACCCTTGCGGCGCTTCACCCGGACCGGAACGGGCTGAAGCCGCGGCCCGGGTGCCGCCAGCGCATCGCGAACCCGGTCGATCGCACGATCGAGCAGCTGACGCAGCCGCTGCGTCTTCCGCGATCGCCTCGCTTTTTCCAGCAGTTTCTTCATCGCCTTCACTCCGCCGCTTCGACCTTGGCATCAGCCGGCTCGAGCGCTGCGGCGATGGCCTCGTCGACGCGCTCCAGCCAGATGAATTCGAGGTTGTCCCGCGCGCTCTTCGGGATGTCGTCGTAGTCCCGCTTGTTGCGCGCCGGCAGCATCACCCGCTTCAGTCCGGCGGCGGCCGCAGCCACCACCTTCTCCTTGATGCCGCCGACCGGCAGCACCAGGCCGCGCAGCGAGATCTCGCCGGTCATCGCGGTGTCGCTGCGCACCGTGCGATTGGTGAGCAGGGACGTCAACGCCGTGAACATCGCAACGCCCGCGCTCGGTCCGTCCTTCGGGGTTGCGCCCGCCGGCACGTGAACGTGGATGTCGCTCTTCTCGAACACCGACGGATCGATGCCGAGCTGCGTGGCCTTGCTCTTCACCAGCGTCATCGCGGCCTGCACGCTCTCGCGCATGACGTCGCCGAGCTGGCCGGTCAGGATCATGCCGCCCCGGCCCGGCACGCGCGAGGCCTCGATGAACAGGATGTCGCCGCCGACCGGCGTCCAGGCAAGGCCGGTGGCCACGCCCGGAATGCTGGTGCGCTGCGCAATCTCGCCCTCGAAGCGCGGCTGGCCGAGCACGGTGCCGATGTCCTTCGGGCTCACCACGACCTTGGCAGCCGTGCCCTCCGCGACCTGCACCGCGGCATGGCGGAACAGCTTGCCGATCTCGCGCTCGAGGTTACGCACACCGGCCTCGCGGGTGTAACCCTTGACGACCAGCTTCAGCGCCTCTGGCTCGATCTCGGCCTGCTCGGCCGTCAGGCCGTTGGCCTCCAACTGCCGCCGCACCAGATAGCGCTTCGCGATCTCCAGCTTCTCCTCTTCGGTGTAGCCGGCGAGGCTGATCAGCTCCATGCGGTCCAGCAGCGGACCCGGAATCTGGTCCAGCATGTTGGCCGTCGCGATGAACACCACGCGCGACAGGTCGAACGGCACGGCCAGATAGTTGTCCCGGAACGTCCCGTTCTGCTCGGGGTCGAGCACCTCCAGCATGGCGGCCGAGGGATCGCCCTGCACGCCACGGCCCATCTTGTCGATCTCGTCCAGCATCATGACGCAGTTCCGCGTGCCGGCCTTCTTGATGCCCTGGATGATGTTGCCGGGCAGTGCGCCGATATAGGTGCGCCGGTGACCGCGGATCTCGGCCTCGTCATGCACGCCGCCGAGGCTGACGCGCACGAACGGGCGATCCATCGCGCGTGCGATGGACTGGCCGAGCGAGGTCTTGCCAACGCCGGGCGGGCCGACGAAGCACAGGATCGGGGCCTTGCCGTGCGGAGCGAGCTTGCGCACCGCCAGATATTCGATGATCCGGCCCTTGATCTTCTCCAGGCCAAAGTGATCGGCGTCGAGGATGCGGCGTGCTTCCGTGATGTCGATCGGCTTCTCCGCGGGCAGCGCCCAGGGCAGTTCGATCAGCCAGTCGAGATAGGTGCGGACCATGCCGGACTCACCGGCAGCCTCCGGCATGCGCTCGTAGCGCCGCAGCTCCTTCTTGGCGTGCGCCTCCGCTTCCGGCGGCATGTTGGCCTTGGCGATGGCAGCCGTCAGCTCGGCGACCTCGGCCGCCTTGCCGTCGCCTTCGCCGAGCTGGCGCTGGATGGTCGCCATCTGCTCGCGCAGGATCGCCTCGCGCTGCCGCTCGTCGAAGGAGGCCTTGGTCTTCTGGCCGATCTCGTTGGAGATGCGCAGCACCTCCAGCCGCTCGGCCAGGTGCTTCGACACCTTCTCGACGCGCAAGGCGAGGTCGATGGTCTCCAGCACCTCCTGCTTGTCCTGCGGCTTGATGTCCATGAACGAGGTCGCCAGGTCCGCCAGCGCGCCGGGCGCGGTGGTGTTCTGGAACATCGCGACCAGCTCGGGCGGCGCCTGCGGCAGCAGCTCGACCGCCTCGATGGCCTGGCGCTGCAGGTTCAGCGCGCGCGCCTCGATCTCGGGCGAGCTCGTGGTCGGCTCGGGGATCTGCTGGAAGCGCGCGGCCAGGAACGGTGTCCCCGGCAGGAAGTCGAGGATGCGGGCGCGCTGCACGCCCTGGCAGACGATGTGATGCGTGCCGTCGGGCGCGGTGATGTAGCGCACGATGTTGGCGATGGTCGCGACCCGGTAGAGATCATCAGGCCCGGGCTCCTCGATCTCGGGGCTCCGCTGCAGGACGATGCCGACCGGCCGCTGCTCGCGCAGCGCCTGCTGCGCGGCGGCGATGGACTTCGCCCGGCCGATCGCGATCGGCGCGATGGCGCCGGGAAACAGCACCATCTCGCGCACCGGGATGACGATCAGCGCGTCTTCGGGAATCTTCACGTCGGGATTGTTCTGGGAATTGGCTTGTGCGGTATTCATTTGTTCGGTGGCCATGATCGACCTCAGGATTTGGCGAGGCGCAGCGCGACGCAGCCGTCCATCACGAAGCGGCTGATGGCGTAGCGGCCGACGGGCAATGCAATGCGGCGCTCAAAACGCCCTTGCGGCAGCTCGAGCCGGTGGATGCGCGCGTTGCGAAGCTCCGGCGGCAGCGTGCGCTGGCCGGAGATGACGAGCACGCCGTCGAGGATCACCGTCTCAACATTATCGGGATTGACGCCGGGAAGCGCGACCAGGATCAAAAGCTCATGCTCGGTCTCGAGCACGTCGATCGGCGGCTCCCAGCAGGCTTCCTGGCGGCCGAACTGCTGCCGCAGCCGTTCGGCGCGGGTCAGCGAGTCCAGGGCTTCGGACAGCATCCAGTCGAGGGGATTTTTGGGTTGCATGGCAAAACTCGGGGAAGGCGCTGCGGTTGGAAAACGAGCATATGGGGACGGTTCCCCAAAATTCCAGCATCGCGCGTTTGGAGCATGCCTGGCCTCTCCAACCGGAAAAGGCCCTTGTCGTCGCACGCTTCGACGCCGCGGGGGATATTCCGCGGCATCAAAGGCAACAGTTGGGCGCCGTCGTGCCGATCAGGCCGCGGCGCGGTACTCCTCTTCCGCTTCGAGGTTGATGACCGAGGTCGCGAGCTCGGTCAGCGTGTGATCGGTCGCCTCTTCCTCGTCCAGCGTCTCCTGGAGCAGCCTTGCCGCGTCCGGCATACCGAGCTCCTCGGCCCAGGTGCGCAGCGTGCCGTAGCGGGAGATCTCGTAGTGCTCGACGGCCTGAGCGGCCGCGAGCAGGCCGGCATCGAGGGCAGGGGCGTTCTTGAAATCCTTCATGATCTCAGCGCCCTCGTCGGTGATGCCGTTGATCGCTTCGCAGGGCTTGCCGCGGGCCGGCTTGCCCAGCATCTTGAAGATCTGGTCGAGCCGTTTGACCTGGCCCTGCGTCTCGCGCAGATGCTTGTTGAAGGCGGCGGCAAGGTCCTTGGAATGCGCGGCCTTGGCCATCTTGGGCAGCGTCTTGATGATCTTGTTCTCGGCGAAATAGATGTCCTTCAGCGTCTCCAGGAACAGGTCGCTCAACATCTTCGGTGTCTGACGCGGACGGCGCGCCGCGGTCTTTTTCGCGTTCGCTCGTTTCTTTGCTCTTTTAGCCATAAATCCTCCTCTTGAGGCGACACGGGAAGGGCGATGCCCTCCTCAATCCTCGCGCGACCAAGACTCTGCGAGGGCAAATGTTCCTCGCGAAGGCCTCCTCCAGCGGTTATGGATTGCGGCTGCACCTCGCATGAGACCCACCCGCATGCTCGACTTTGCCCTGTCCGCCTTCGTGACGCTGCTGCTGGTGGTCGACCCCGTCGGCCTTGCGCCGGCCTTCCTGGCCGCGACCGGAGGCATGCCCGACAAGGTCAAGCGCACGATCGCGCTGCGCGCTCCGCTGATCGCGGCCTCGATCCTGGTGGTGATCTCGCTGGCCGGAAACTGGCTGTTGCGCCAACTCGGGATCGGCATCCCCGCCTTCCAGATCGCCGGCGGGTTGCTGCTGTTCGGCGTCTCCTACCAGATGATCTTCGGCGACCGTCCGCATCGCGAGGCGCGCGAGGCCGACAAGGCGACCTCGGAGCACGCCTCCGACGTCGCGGTGTTTCCCTTGGCCATCCCGATGATGGCCGGTCCCGGCGCGATCGCGACCACGCTGCTGCTGACGGGCAATGCCGGCTATGGGGCCAAGCTCGCGATTATCATCGCGGTCGTCGTCTCCGTCTGCCTGCTCTGCATGCTGTGCTTCGTCTCCGCGAGCCTGATCGCGCGCACCCTCGGGCGCACCGGAAATGCCGTGCTCTCACGCGTGCTTGGCATGCTGCTCGCAGCCTATTCGGTGCAGTTCGTGATCAACGGAATTGGGGCCGTCCGGGCGAGCTTTTCGTAAGTCTGCGACAATCTGCTAATATACTGATTTTACAATTGGTTTTTTGATGTAACGGTACAGCCGGCAAGGCAGCAGCCAATCCCGGCCGCTTTCTCTTGCACTGCCATATAGCTTTGACGTACTCCCGGTCTAACAAAGGTCCATCGTCAAGAAGCCGAGAAGAAACCGAGATATCGATGACAGCGGATGAGCTCGACAAGAGACAGGCCATCATCGACGCGTGCCGCCGCATGAACGCGCTCGGCATCAACCAGGGCACCTCGGGCAATATCAGCGTCCGGTATGCAGACGGGCTTCTGGTCACGCCGACCAGCGTGCCCTATGACGCCATGACGCCCGACCAGATCGTGTTCATGGCGATGGACGGCTCCCATGCCCCCGGTCAGAAGCCGTCCAGTGAATGGCGCTTCCACCGCGACATCCTGAAATCGCGGCCCGACGTCAACGCCGTCGTCCACGCTCATCCCACCTATTGCACTATCCTGGCGATCATGGGCATGGAGATTCCGCCCGTGCACTACATGATCGCCGCCGCCGGCGGTGACAGTATCCGTTGCGCGCCCTATGCCACCTTCGGAACTGCGGAACTGTCCGAGCATGCGCTGCGGGCGCTGGAGGGCCGGCTCGCCTGCCTGCTCGACCATCACGGCATGATCGCGGTCGGCAAGACGCTGGACAAGGCGATGTGGCTCGCCGTCGAGGTCGAGACGCTGGCGCGGCAGTATCACGGCTGCCTCCAGATCGGAAAACCGCCGCTGCTGTCGAGTGCCGAGATCGAACGTGTCAGCCAGCGCATGGCCGGCTACGGCATGTCGGAAGGTTAGGGCGGGCAAAAAGGTGTTCGCGCGGATCAGACACATCGCCGATCGCAAGGGATCGAACCGCGTCATGGTTCGCCTGCGCGCGCTCTTGCGCAGCAACGAGTTCTACCTGATCCCGCTGGCGCTCGTGATCGGCACGCTCACCGGCGCCATCGTGACGCTGATGGCCGAGATCGCGCAGATTGCCCATATGGTGATCTACGGCATTCCCGTCGATGTTCGCCTATCCGCCCACGCCCGGGTCAGCCCCTGGGCGGCCCTGATCGCGCCCGCGCTCGGCGGACTGGCGCTCGGTATCATGGAGTGGTGGCGGCGGCGGCTGAAGATCTCCAACGCGGTCGACCCGATCGAGGCGAACGCGCTACGCGGCGGCAATCTGTCGATGCGTGACAGCATGGTGGTGTCGAGCCAGACGCTGATCTCGAACGGCTGCGGTGCCTCGGTCGGCCTCGAGGCCGGCTACACCCAGATCGGCTCGGGGATTGCCTCACTGTTCGGCAAGTTCTTCAATCTGCGCCGCAACGATCTGCGCCTGATCGTCGGTTGCGGCGCCGCCGCTGCGATCGCAGCGGCGTTTGGCGCGCCGATCACCGGCGCCTTCTATGCCTGCGAGCTGATCGTCGGCGTCTATTCGGTCGGCAGCGCCGCGCCGATCCTGGCGGCCTCGCTTGCTGGCGCGCTGACCGCGCAATGGCTCGGCGGCGCGCCGTACTCCATCGAAATACCGAAGGTCAGCGCGGTCGGCGTCGAGCAATATCTGGCATTGATCGGGCTTGCGCTCATTACCAGCGGCGTCGGCATCGCGGTGATGCGGTCGTCTTCGATGTTCGAGCGCCTGTTTGTCTGGCTGCCGGTCTGGCTGCGCCCGGTGATCGGCGGCCTTATCGTCGGCAGCTTTGCCATCGTCACGCCGCAGGTGCTCGCGGCCGGCCACGGCGCCATGGTGCTCGATCTCTTTCACGACATGACGATCGGCCTGATCGCGCTGATCATCGCCCTGAAGGTGACGGCCTGCCTGATCTCGCTCGCCTCGGGCTTTCGCGGCGGACTGTTCTTCGCTTCGCTGTTCGTCGGCAGCCTGATCGGAAAATTCTTTGCCGCGTTGCTGTTGCTGATCAGTCCGGATTTCGTGATCGACCCGCTGGTGGCGATGCTGACGGGCATGGCGACGCTCGGCGTCGCCATTGTCGGCGGTCCGCTGACCATGTCGTTCCTCGTGCTCGAGATGACCCGCAATGTCGACGTCACCGCCGTGGTGCTGGCCGGCTGCATCGTCACCTCGATCTGCGTCCGCTTCATGTTCGGCCATTCCTTCTCGACTTGGCGCCTGCATCTGCGCGGCGAGACCATCCGCAGCGCCAACGACGTCGGCTGGCTGCGCAACCTGACGGTCGAGCGGCTGATGCGCTCCGACGTCGGCAAGGTGCCATCGACCACGACGATCGCCGCCGTGCGCGGTGAATTCGCGCTGGGCTCGCGGCCCGGCATCGTCATCGTCAACAATGCCGACGAATATGTCGGCCTCGTCCTGCTGCCCGACCTGTTCTCCAGCGATCTCGACAGCATCGCCGACGACATCCAGGTGATCGAGCTCGCTCGCCTGACCGAGATCGTGCTGATCCCGGAAATGAACGTGAAGTCGGCGATGGCCGTGTTCGACGAAGCGGAAGCCGAGATGCTGGCGGTGGTCGATTCCACCGACAGCCGCAAGGTGGTCGGCTTCCTCACCGAGACGTTTGCCCGCCGCCGCTATGTCGAGGAGATCGACAAGGCCACGCGCGGCGTGCTCGGGGCGCTGTCGTAGGGGTCTGCGGCCCCGGGGTCGAGAGAGGTATTGGGGGAGGGGGCCATCGCACCCGGAGGCGTCCGGCCTCCGAATTTCCTTGAAGGCGTCTTGCTTTGGACAAAGCGCGTCAGCGATGATCACGGCAAGCAAATGCGACGGACGCCTTCGGGCGACATTGGGCTGGGAAGGGGAGCGCCAATGAACTCCGTGACGACACCGATCGAGCCGCGTTATGCGCCGTCCGCGCGCATGGACGAAGAGCTCACGCATACCTTCGAGAAAATCAAGAGTGTGGATGAAGAGATCGCGCGGGCCAGCGAGCAGCTTGCCCGGCTGGAGCGCGATGCCGTGCGCAATCGCCCGCGGCGTGGCGGGACAGCGCTGCGCGGCTTCGTCGGTCTGGGGCTGGCTGCGGGGATTGGCGTCGCTGCCTTCGTCTCGCAATCATCCCACGGTGATACGGTCAGGCAGATGATCGCCGGTTGGGCGCCGCTGCACGCTGCGACGTCGTCGCAGTTGCAAGCAGAGCCGGCGCGCGAAGCTGAGACGAGCCCGACTGCTCAATTGGCCGAGGCATCGCCGCAACCGGCATCCGCCGCCGAAACCATACCAGAGGTAGTCGCGCCAACCGGCAGCACGCTCCCGCCGGAGTTGACCGAATTGCTGCAGAAGCTGGCGAGCGATCTCGCAAACGTGCAGCAAGGCATCGATCAGCTCAAGGCGAGCCAGGCGCAATTGAAAGCGAACCAGGACCAAATGTCGCTCGACAGTCTCAGGCTTGCCGATGAGTTGAAGGCAGGCCAGGAACAAATGGCACGGCTCGTCGCCAAGGTGCCTGGAGACAAGGCGTCTGAAAATAAGACGCCGGATAACAAGATGCCCGAGATCGCCGGGAAAACGACCGACCGGTCGAACGCGGGGCAGAAGACGAGCGCAGCACCCGTGCCTGCGCCACGTCCGGCTGCGGCCCAGACGCGCAAGCCGGCGCCAGCAACGTCGTCACCGCATGCCGCGGCGCGACGGCCGGCTCCGGTCCAGCTGCAATCAGCGCGGCAATAGTCGCGATCGATATGCGCCCGTAGTCGCGGCCGCATTCACGACAACGATCGCCCCACATCGCTGGTGCCGACGCCGTCGAGAACTACCGCCGGCATCGCGCCGAGTAAGGCGGTGGTCATGCCGCTTTCGAATTCGCCGAGCCGCACCAGCGTGACGCGGACTATGCCGCTGATCGTATGGCGCCCATCGCCATCAGCGCGATGATCGAGCCCTGCGAGGCCGAGAGAGTAGGCGCTGCCGGTTAGTGCATAGATCTGCCAGCCAATCGCCGCGGTGAGCGACTTGATAGGAGCATTCCGACGGGGGCGCGACGCGATGTAGGGCAGCAGCCGACGGCGTCGCGACAAGGCAACAGGCAGAGATGACAGAGTGGAAGCTCGATCCGAGGTGTCGAGCAATCATGGAAGCTGGACGGCGGGCTGCTTGCGCCGTCGTCCGTGCCGGCTATCGGCCTGGTTGAGATGGAGAAGCGACGACGCACGCCACGATCCGTCGGACCAGTCGCAGCACCATCAGCAGCGTGGGAAAGGCGACGAGCCATGACAGCGCCCAGGCGCCAAGCCAGGTCGCGAGGAACGCCGGCGTCGCGCCGAGGCTCCGGAGTGTCGAAATGACCGACACCACGGCCGTCATGAGGACGGACAGCACAAATGGCATCACGATCGGCGCATAGCGCGCCGGCAGTTTGCGAACCGCAATCATCTGATTTCTCTTGAGGAAAAGGACGCGTCAGTCACGTTGAACCTTAAAATTGGCATCGATCCCGACGGCGTCGGTTGATGCGTTGGTTCACGTGAAACGCTTACGGCGACCGAAAAACGGCGCGGCTGTTCATTATCCGCTCAGGTTGAGTGGTTCAAGCTGGATCTGGTCGTTCAGTTTACAATCGTTCGAAGCGTGGCAGATCGCCGCGATCACGAAACTCTTCAGTGGTTTGCACGTTGTGGATCGTTTCATATTTTGACTTTGAACGAGAGCAAAGGACGGTGAGATGAGCGATAGGCCCGTAAATTCCAGGTTTGGCCGCAACACCGCGCGGGCGGTGTTTGCGAGTCTGGCTCTGGCGACAGCTTCCGTCTCGCCCTCGTCTGCGGCGCCGGCCGGTGCGCCGTCCGTCAGCGCGGACTCTGCGACATCGGGCAGATCAGTAGCGACCGATTTCAGCGCCGCCCGCCGCCACCGCTACTATCGCCGGGGTCCAAATGCGGCAGGGCTTGCCTTCATGGGCGTGGCGGCAGGTCTGATCGGAGGCGCGATCGCAGAGAGCCGGCGCCAAGAGTACTACGAGAATCGCTATTATGACGGCCCGGGTCCTTACTATGGTGGTCAGGGATATTATGGCGGCGGTCCCTATTACGGTCCGCGTGGCTACTATCAGCCCTATTAGGCGCCTGTTCTCGCCGTAGCCCGGATTGCACGGAGCGTGTCATCGTGCGGCGCTTCGCGCTGACCCGTTGGCTCCGTCCGGGCTACGCGTCTCTGTGTTGCCCGACGGGCAAAACACCCGAGAGGGCGTCAAGCCGCGCGAGCGAAAATATTCTAATTTACCGAAATTTGGATTTTGTCGTATGTGTCAGCCATCCCGGCTCACCAAGAGGGGCGATCTTGTGTCGTCACTGTCGTGAGCTGGGCTTGCGGTGGACGCGACAGCGTCGGGCGCGAGCGGTCAAGGGTAGGGCGGATTGCTCTCCGTGAGCCCAAAACTTCGCGCCGGATGAGCTGTCGGAACAAGTTGGTTCGGTGTACGATGGTGTCGCGAAGGAGAATCCGCCCACGTATGGGATGAATGAGCCGCGCCATGGAAGAGAAATCTTCTCAAATAAGATTGGTACAGCCGCGGGGGACTGTGCTGACGAATATGGCCGTCGCAGCGTTGATAATTGCTGCGCTCTATTTCGGTCGTGAAATTTTTGTTCCCTTCGCGTTAGCAGTTCTCCTGAGTTTCGTTATGGCGCCCTTCGTGATGCGCTTACGTTCCTGGCGAATTCCGCGCACGATTTCTGTGCTGGTGGTCGTCTTCATCGGATTCTCGATCATATTTAGTCTGGGCGGTCTTATGGTTTCGCAGGCGACCCGGCTCGCCACCAAGCTGCCAGGCTATCAACAAACATTGAGCGACAAGATCGAAAGCCTGCGCGGCTTAATGGGCGGCGGCTCTGGAACATTGGAGCAGGCGTCGACGGTTCTGAAAGAATTGAAGACAGAGTTGCAGAATCGAGATGGGGCCGGTCGACCTACTGACGGCGCACTCACCAGACAGCCCTCAGACAAACCGACACCCATACCCGTTGAGGTAAGGCAACCCGATCCTGGTGCTCTGTCGACGTTTGGCGCAATCATCCAGCCACTGATCTCACCTTTAACGACGACAGGGATCGTCGTGATCTTTGTTGTCTTTGTCCTGCTGCAACGGGAAGATCTGAGGAATCGGCTTGTCCGACTGGCCGGATCCGCGGATATTCAACGCACGACTGCGGCCCTGGACGACGCCGGTAAGCGTCTGAGCAAGCTCTTTCTTACCCAGATCGCGTTCAATGGCGTGTTCGGTCTTGCAATAGGCCTAGGTCTTGAATTCATCGGCGTCCCCTCGGCTCCGCTATGGGGGCTGATCGCGATGATTATGCGATTTGTACCGTATATCGGTGCATTGATATCTGCGGTATTCCCTCTCATTCTCGCGGCGGCGGTGGGCACGGGCTGGCAGATGCTGTTACTTACGGCGGCATTGTTCGTCGTGCTTGAGTTGCTCGCAGGACAGGTCCTCGAACCCTTGATTTTTGGGCATAGCTCGGGTCTTTCCCCGATTGCAATTATCCTGTCCGCGTCATTCTGGACGTGGCTTTGGGGGCCGGTCGGACTGGTGTTGGCCACGCCCCTGACAATTTGTCTCGTCGTCCTTGGGCGGCATGTCGATCGTCTCAAATTCCTTGACGTTATGCTTGGCGACCGACCACCGCTGACGCCGCCGCAACTGGCATATCAACGAATGCTGGCGGGAGATCCGATTGAAGCGGTGGAACAGGCGCATGAATACCTGAAAGACTCGTCGCTTGAGAATTATTATGACGACATCCTCTTGAAAGGTCTGAGACTCGCGGAGGCCGACCGTCAATTGGGTCACCTCGATCAGGACCGATTAAATCGGGTCGTCTCAACGGTGGAAGAATTGGTCGCTGAGCTGGGGGCACACCATGACTTGGAAGCAACAGGACCTAGTTCCCCGGATCTAAGCTCAAGCCCGGGAGCTGCCATTACATTCGAGGGAGCAGGCTCCGAGCACGCTTTGATTCCGGAGCCGCCGACCTCGTCTATTTCGGTCGTTTGCATCCCTGGTGCCGGGCGACTCGATGAGGCGACGGCGCTTGTGCTGGCGCAGCTTCTGCGGTACCGCGGGATTCAGGCAATTGCGGAAAAGGCTGATGCTTCATCAATGTCGAAATTGCTTTCGCTCGAATTGGCGAACACCGCGCTTGTATGCGTCTGCTATCTGAGTCAGCCGTCCACCGCCAAGATTCAGCACGTCGTTCGGGGGCTCAGTAAAAGGATTGGCGCAACCCGTATCCTGTTCGCTTTGCTGGGAACGGGAGCCGCAGAAACGGTAGGAAACGCTTCCAACGCGTTGGTAGCAAGCGGGTCGTTCGGTGCAGCCTTGGAAGCAGTCGTTCACGTGACCTCCGCGCAACCTGATGCGTCGGATCAGGCGAAGGCAGCTGCTCCGGCGTAAAACGAATCTTTTGCTCCTCTGGATTGCCGGGCGTCGCAGAGCGACCATCCGCATCGGTCATCGGGTCCTGTGGAGAGCAAAGGATGGGCGGGGACCGCGCGACGGCGACCCTTGCGACCATTTGCCATCGCGCATTCCCGATTTATTTAATGCGAACCGGTACACAAACGGCGGGCGCGATGTGGCGAATGCCGTAATCCGAGGACCGTCAGTGCAGCCCGTTTTGGCGCAAACCGCACATTTGGCCGGACCCAAAAGCTTCAGCAGGGACAATAGCGATCGTTGCGACACGCGCGTGGAATGTCCACTCACGCCTCACAAGCAAAACATTCAGTTTGTACGGCCGCCATGACTCTTTGACCTAGGTCAATACTCTCAACGTGGGTTTACCCTGGAAGTAGCAACTATCGGAGCGACTGCACTCTTCGCCTGTATCTTGCGCGTAACGCCGATATCGCTCGTATGTTGCGCAAGGGAAACGTGTCGTTGTCTGTGGCAAGCAGCCTGAGCTAATCACGCAAGGAGGAGCTGTACATGGGTATCCTTGACGAGTTAATGGGCGGTGGGCAACGCCAGAAAGAGTATCGGGATTTCGTTGATCGATACGAACAAGGAAATCCGTCGGAGGGTTATTCCGATCAGGAGGTTCTCAAACGGTATGGTGATGTGTCACACGCAGTGCCGTCTGACCAGTACGCGCAGGCAGCGATAGAAGCGTTGGGCAAGCTTTCGCCGGAAGAACGGGCGGCGTTCGTGAAGATGCTGCAGGAGCGAGCCGCCGCGCGCGGCGTGCCGCTACCGGGACAAGTGGCCCCCGAACCAAAGGAACTGGGCGAGGTGCTCACCGATCTGCATGGGAGGCCCGGTCAGCTCCGGGATATCCTCGCCAGTGGCGATGCCCAGCCTCACGAGCAAGCCCAGCCGTCGAACCCGATCATCGACATACTTGCGTCCCCGCAGGCAAAGGCCGTGCTCGCGGGGATCGCGGCCATGGTGGTCAAGCGTGTCATGCAGGGTTCATCCCGAACCGCGTAGCGCATGCGTGAGGCCCGCAGCCAAAGTCCGGTTGGGGTCATTCGGTTGACCTACCGGCAAGTCCGGGCAAGGTTCGCTATGCCGCCAAAAGCGGAAGCGAGTTATCCTGTCGCGACGCAACAGGAACGAACACGATGACCGAGGGCGACGGGCCGCCCACCCAAAGGGTCTGCGACTGTCAGCGCGTCGGCCATTGGTGCGTCTGCAGCACTCGCTGTCATCGCCCGGCTTGACCTCGCGATCCAGCATTCCAGAGACGGCTGTGATTGAGCCGAGAGGCTGCGTCGTACTGGATTCCCCGCCTGCGCGGGGAATGACAATGGCACTTGGAGGACGCCGCCGCTGCCTCATACTCCGTCTCGTGCCCGGGACGCAGCGCAGCGCTCTTGCGGTGTACTGCAGAGCCGGGGCCCATGTCTCCGCATTCTACTCTCCGCATTCTACCGTGTCGCTTTCCGGGTCCCGGCTCTGCGCAGCAACGCTTGCGCGTTGCAGCGCGTCCGGGACACGGGAGCGTCGCAGCAACCGCGTTCTACGCCCGCATCACCGCCCCGCCGGTGCCGACAGCGCGCCGTTGGCGTAGCGCTGCCAGTCGGGTGTGGTCGACTGCGATGGCCAGAACGCGTTGGAGTCGCGGACCGACTGGGTGATCGGGGCGGGTTGGGCCTTGCTTCTGTGGTGGCGGTCGCTCGCGGCGGCGCTCTGGATGGTGGCGGCGGCAATCAGGGTGGCGCCGACAATGGCAAAGGTCTTTCGCATGGTTGTTTCTCCCGTGACGGTGATTCAGGCTGTGAGAAAAATGTCTCTGTGTTCGCGGTCGTGGCTGACATGGCGATGTGTCCTGCCGGATATCAGCCGGGCCGGTTTCACGATCCGAAGCGCGGCCATCACGTTGGGGCGAGCAAATTTTCTAGCCCCGGCCAAATATTCGGCAATCGTGCCCGCAGCGCCGGTGGACTTGCCCCTGGCAATCCGGTTCAATGAGGCGAATTGAGTTTTCAGGCGACAACGATGTCGAAATATCTGCTGGTCCTTCTCCTGATCGCCTCGCCGGCGGCCGCGCAGGTTAAGCTCACGCCAAAGACCTCGGCAGCGCATCCAGACCCGTGCGCCCCGATCGGGCGGACCGCGGACGGCAAGCTGGTCTACTCCATGAAATGCGAGAATCTGCCGGCGCAGCCTCCACCTCCGCCAGAGGCGGAACTGAAGGAGGCGCCCCCTTCGGCCGCGCCCGCCGCCGAGCCCGAGCCGGAGGTGCGGCGGAGTGGTATTTTCGGCTGGTCCTACGACCGCAGATGACGGGCCGCGCCACTTGCGCGAAGCCCGATGGAATGCTCTTTGCTTGAAAATTCCCCGTGGGCCTTTGGCCCCCGATCCAGAGAGATGAGATGAGCAAACTCGTTATCCGCGCCGGCGACTTCACCTTCGATGCCCGCTTCGAGGAGCAACTGGCGCCCAAGACCGTCGCTGCGTTCCGCAAGGCGCTGCCGTTCGAAAGCCACATCATCCATGTGCGCTGGAGCGGCGAGGGCGTGTGGATGCCGCTCGGCGATCTCGATTTCGGCGTCGGCTACGAGAACCACACCAGCTATCCCGCGCCGGGTCAGATCATCCTCTATCCCGGCGGCATCAGCGAAACCGAGATCCTGCTCGCCTATGGCGGCGTACACTTCGCCAGCAAAATGGGCCAGCTCGCCGGCAACCATTTCATCACGCTGACTTCGGGCCTCGAGAATCTCGCGACCCTCGGCAAGAGCGTGCTCTGGAAGGGTGCCCTGCCGATCCGCTTCGAGGAAGTCTGAGTGACAGATACTCGCTACCCGCGCGATCTCCGCGGTTACGGCCGCAACCCGCCGCATCCGCAATGGCCTGACAACGCGCGGGTCGCGGTGCAGTTCGTCGTCAACTTCGAGGAAGGCGGCGAGAACAACATCTTGCACGGCGATCGCGCCTCGGAAGCGTTTCTGTCCGACGTCCTCGGTGCGCAGCCCTGGCCGGGCCAGCGCCACGCCAATATCGAGTCGATGTTCGAATATGGCTCGCGCGCCGGCTTCTGGCGGCTGTGGCGGATGTTCGACGAGCGGAAGTGGCCGACCACCGTGTTCGGCGTTGCCACCGCGCTGAAGCGGAATCCGGAGATCGTCGCGGCGATGAAGGAGTCAGGCTGGGACATTGCAAGCCACAGCCTGAAATGGATCGAGCACAAGGACATGACCGAGGCGCAGGAGCGCGCCGAGATCGCCGAGTCCATTCGCGTCCATACCGAGGCGACGGGCTCGCGGCCCCTCGGCTGGTACACCGGGCGCTCCTCGATGAACACCAACCGCCTCCTGATGGAGGAGGGCGGCTTCCTCTATCTCTGCGACTCCTATGCCGACGATCTGCCCTACTGGGTCAAGGGCGCGAACGGCAAGCAGCTCATCATTCCCTATACGCTTGACGCCAACGACATGCGCTTCATCAACCCGCAGGGCTTTGCCGAAGGCGAGCAGTTCTTCACCTATCTGAAGGACGCCTTCGACGTGCTCTATGCCGAGGGCGAGACCGCGCCGAAGATGATGTCGGTGGGGCTGCACTGCCGTCTTGCCGGCCGGCCCGGCCGTGCCGCGGGACTGATCCGCTTCCTCGACTATATCGGCAAGCACGATCGCGTCTGGGTGCCGACGCGGCTCCAGATCGCGCAGCACTGGCACGACAAGCATGCCCATCTTGCCGCCGACGCATTCGAGATCGGGTGAGGACGATGGCGCAAATCTCGCTCGCCGATCTCAATGCTGCTGATCAGGCCGGCTTTGTCGCGGTCCTCGCCAACGTCGTCGAATATTCACCGTGGATTGCGGAGAAACTTGCCGGGCAGCGGCCGTTCGCCGGTATCAACCAGTTGCACTCAGCGCTGATGGCAGCGATCCAGAGCGCCGAGCCCGACGTGCAGCTCGCGCTGATCCGGGCGCATCCCGATCTCGCCAACAAGACCCAGCGTGCAGCGGGGCTCACTGCAGAATCGACCGACGAGCAGAACAGCGCCGGCCTCGACCGTCTCTCAGATGCAGAATACGCGGCATTCGAGCGCGTCAACAACGCCTATCGCGACAAGTTCGGCTTCCCCTATATCGTCTGCGTGCGCCGTCACACCAGGGATTCCGTGCTGCGCGACTTCGAGACGCGGTTGCGCAATATCGCCAAGACCGAGACGCGGCGCGCGATCGAGGAGATCGGCCGCATCTCCGCGCTGCGGCTCGATCAGCTCGTCGTCGCCGACGACAAGCTGAAAGTGCATGGCCGGCTTTCCACGCATGTGCTCGACAATCACGCCGGAAAGCCTGCAGCCGGCATCCCGGTGGAGCTCGTCGAGCTCGCGAGCCTCGGCGAGAGCCGCGTCATCGCGCGCGCCGTGACCAACGCCGATGGTCGTACCGATCAGCCGTTGATCGGTGGCCGTCCGCTGCCGATCGGTCGCTATGAGCTTCGCTTCAGCGTCGCCAAGTATTACGCCGAGCGCAACGTGCCGCTATCAGACCCGCCGTTCCTCGACGAGATCCCGCTGCGCTTTGCGATCAGCGAGCCGGAAAATCACTACCACGTGCCGCTGCTGGTCACGCCGTGGAGCTACTCGACCTATCGCGGAAGTTAATTCCCAAACTTCTCGTGCAGTGCCGGAAACAGCCGGTCCGGCTTGAACGGCGGCGCGGTGAAGCGGATGCCGGTGGCATCCGCGATCGCGTTGCCGAGCGCGGCGGTGACCGGATTGTACGGGCTCTCGCTCATCGACTTGGCGCCCAGCGGCCCGATCGTGTCGGACGTCTCGGCGAAGAAGACCTCCGTGCGCGGAACGTCTGCGAAGGAGGGCAGGTGGTAGTCGCGGAATTTCGGGTTGGTGACGCGGCCGGTCGCGTCGATCACCATCTCCTCGTAGAGCGCCGCCCCGATCGCCTGCGCGACGCCGCCCTCGACCTGACCGCGGCACTGCATGGGATTGGCGACGATTCCGGCGTCCGCCGCCTGCACGCTCCGGAGAATCTTGATCTCGCCGGTGCCCTTGTTCACGGCGACGCGAAAGCCCTGGACGTTGAAGCCGACCGAGCGCGGCGTCCCCTCGGAATTGCCGCTGGCCGCGAACGGCTGCCCGCGTTCGCGGGCAAGCTTCGCCATCTCCGCAAAGGACATGCGCCGGACGCCGCTGACGACGGCTTCGTCGTCGAGCGTGCAGCTGGCGGCGGCGCACAGCCAGGCGCTGGCGGCCGCCGCTTTCAGCTCGGTCGAAAGCTGCATCGCGGCCGCATGCGTTGCCTTGCCCGCAACGAAGGTGCCCGCACTGCCATAGGCGCCGGTGTCGTGGCCGCCATGGGCGGTGTCGGATTGGCGCAGGCGAATCCTGTCGACGGTGGTTGCGAGCGTCGTCGCCGCGATCTGCCGGTGCACGGTGCTGGTGCCGTTGCCGAACTCGGCGGTGCCGACGGTGAGGTCGAAGCCGCCGTCGTCATTGAGCGCGATCATCGCATCCGCGAGATGGCCGGCCGGCGGCACCGTGTCGATCATGGTCAGCGCGACGCCGTCGCCGATCAGCCACTCCGGCGACAGGTCCGGCTGCGGGCCATCGGCCCGCATCGCGCGTTCGACGAGGTCGAGGCACTGGTCGAGCCCGTAGGAGCCATAGAGCACGTCGTGAAATTCGGACGGCGGCGGCGACAGCATGGGATCGCCTAGTTTGACGACGTTGCGCCGGCGCATGTCGTAGGGGCTGATGCCGAGCTGCCGTGCCAGCTCGTCGATCGCGGCTTCGATCGCGATCTGCGTTTGGGGCAGGCCGTAGCCGCGAAACGCGCCCGACGGCACCGTGTTGGTGTAGACGGCGAAGCCGTCGACCTTCTTGTTCGGACAGTTGTAGACCGCGATGGACTCGGATAGCGAGTGGAACATCACGGGGCCGGCATGATTGCCGTAGGCGCCGGTGTTGGAGAGCACCTCGAGCTGGAGCGCGGTGAGCCGGCCGTCGGCATCGGCGCCGGCCTTGATGTGGACCCGCATCGGATGCCGTGTCGAGGTCGCGATGAACTGCTCCTCGCGGGTCAGCTCCAGCTTGACCGGTCGTCCGGTCTTGAGCGTAGCGAGCGCCAGAATGTCCTCGACGAACATCTCCTGCTTGCCGCCAAAGCCGCCGCCGACGCGTTCGCAGAACACGCGGACCTTGTCCAAGGGGAGCCCAAAGATGTCCGACAGCGCGCGGCGGGTCAGAAACGGCACCTGCGTCGAGGTGCGGACATTGAGCACGCCGGAAGCATCGAGCCAGGCGAGGCCGCCATGGGTCTCCAGCGCGGCGTGCTGCACGCGGTGGCTGTGGAAGGTGGCCTCATAGGTGACGGCAGACGTCGCGAGTGCCGCCGCCACGTCGCCGTATTCGCCATGGGTCTCCGCCGCGAGGTTACGCTGGGGATCGGCGATGCGGTTCGCGGTGGTGCGGTCAGGATGAATGACAGGTGCACCCGGCGCCATCGCCTGCTCCGGGTCGATCAGCGCAGGCAGGATTTCGTAATCGACCTTCAGCCGCCGGCACGCCTCCTCGGCGGCGGCCTCGCTCTCGGCGACGACGGCGGCGACCTTCTGGCCGATAAAGCGGACGACGTCATCGAGGATGCGGGTATCCTCCGGATCCATCCAGTCCTTCTCATGCCGTGCGGTCGAGATCAGAACCGACGGCGCATCCTCATGCGTCATGACCGCGTGCACGCCGGGCACACGCAGCGCGTCCGACTTGTCGATCGCCACGATTTTCGCGTGGGCGTGCGGCGAGCGCAGCAGCTTGATGTGCAGCAGGCCGTCGATCTGCGTGTCGAAGGTGTAGTGCGCTTTGCCGCGCACGACATCGGGGCCTGCTGGGGCCGGCAGGCTGCGGCCGAAGGCGGTGCCGGGCTCGACGCTTTCCTCGACATTGGTCTTGCCGAGCAGCGCGTCCTCGATCGAGCGATAGCCGGTGCAGCGACAGATATTGCCCTTCAGCGCCGATCCGAGATCAGTGAGCTGCGCCTGGTTCAGCGAGGCGCAGGTCAGGATCATGCCGGCGGTGCAGAAGCCGCATTGGAAGCCTTGCGCGTCGAGGAAGGCCTGCTGCATCGGATGCGCGCCGTGGTCGCCAGCGAGGCCCTCGATCGTGGTGACGGCGCGCCCCTCGGCGCGGAACGCCGGGATCAGGCAGCTATGCACCGGCTCGCCATCGAGCAGCACGGTGCAGGCGCCGCAATCGCCGGCATCGCAGCCCTTCTTCACGCCGAAATGGCCGAGCTCGCGCAGGAACGTGCGCAGGCACTGGCCGTCGCGCGGCTCTTGCGGAAACGTCTTGCCGTTGACCTCGAAACTCATGACGGCGTTGCCCCGACGAGTTCGGCGCGAATCTCCTCGGCAAGCCGTAGGGTCATATGCTTGCGCCAGATCGGTTTGCCGTGGATGTCGGTGTGGTACAGATCATCCGGGATCTGCTGCGCGATCGCGTCGCGAAGCGCGCCCGCGTCCGGAGCCTTGCGAAAGGACAGCTGGATCGGTCGCACCGTCGATGCGGTCACCGACAGCGTCAGCGTGCCATCGCCGTCCAGGCTGCCGATCAGAAGCGCCGCAGAGCGGCCGACCGGTGCCAGCGAGATCTGGCGAAAGGCCGTGCGGCGCTTCAGCGCGGCAATCGGGATATCGATCTGCCGGATCAGATCGCCTGGCGTCAGGCGGTTGCGCTGGTTGCCAATGACGAAGTCGACGACGGATATCTTCTCTTCACCGCCGCCGGCCTTCCAGATGGTGCAGACCCCGTCCAGCGCTGATGTGAGCGAGATCATCGGTCCCGCCGGCAGCGACATGCAGAGATTGCCGCCGACCGTCGCAGTCTTCCAGATCTTGAATGAAGCAAGGAAAGCCCGGCAGCACTGGCCGATCAGCGGGGCTGCGAGCCAGTCGAGCGGGCAGGCGAAACCGTCGAGCTGCGTGATGGTGCAGGTGGCGGAGATGGTGAGATGGGTGTCGGTGATCGTCAGCGCCGGCCATTTCAGGTCAGTGAGATCGATCAGCCGCTTCAGGTGGACCTGGGGCTCCGAGAACAGCCAGGTGCCACCCGCGAGCCAAGCATCACCTTCCGCCCAGGCGGGCAGTTGTGCGCGCGTTTGCGGATGGGCCACCGTCGTGATGGTATTCAAATCCATGGCTGCGCCAAAGCTTTTCGCCCGTGAATCGTACAGATGAGTCTTGCAAGACCGGAGCCAAGTCGCAACAAGCAAGTCGTAGCATGAAGGTGATCGGGCCGGCGGCCGCCTTGCCGGCCTTGTCATCAGCGGATGTGAGGAGACCACGATCATGAGCGACGCAAAGCCGATCTGGATCAGGGATCCCCTCGCCATCCTTGCTGACGGCGCCGAGCGCGGGATCGTGGTGAGGGATGGCCGGATTGTCGAGCTCGTGCCGACCGGCGGCAGGCCTGCGACGGCGGATGTCGCGGTGTTCGACGCGGGCGAGCATGTCGTGCTGCCGGGCCTGATCAACACGCATCATCATTTCTACCAGACGCTGACGCGGGCGCTGCCGGCGGCGATGGACCGCGAGCTGTTTCCCTGGCTCCAGGCGCTCTATCCGGTGTGGGCGAGGATGACGCCGGAATCGCTCGAGCTCGGCGTCACCGTGGCGATGTCCGAGCTCCTGCTCTCGGGCTGCACCACCACAACGGATCACCACTATGTGTTCCCGGCGGGGCTCGAGGAGTCCGTCGATATCGAGGTCGGGGTTGCAAAACGGCTCGGTGTCCGGGTGCTGCTCACGCGCGGCTCGATGAACCTGTCGCAGCGCGACGGCGGCCTGCCGCCCGACAGCGTCGTGCAGGACGAGGACACGATCCTCGCCGACAGCGCGCGCGTGGTCGCAAAGCATCACCAGCGCGGCCCGGATGCGATGGTGCAGATTGCGCTGGCGCCATGTTCACCATTCTCGGTCACGACGTCCTTGATGCGCGCCACCGCCAATCTCGCCGACAAGCTCGACGTCCGCCTGCACACCCATCTCGCCGAGACCGAGGACGAGAACAAATTCTGCCAGCAGATGTATGGCTGCCGTCCGCTCGACTATCTCGAGCAATGCGGATGGCTCAATGCGCGGACGTGGCTCGCCCATGGCATCTTCTTCAATGCGGAGGAGATGAAGCGGCTCGGCAAGGCGAAGACAACCATCAGCCATTGCGCGTGCAGCAATCAAATTCTGGCGTCGGGCTGCTGCCCGGTGTGCGAGATGGAGGAGGCCGGTGTCGGCATCGGCATCGGCGTCGACGGTTCGGCCTCGAACGACGGATCGAATTTGATGCAGGAGGTGCGGGCGGCGTTTCTGCTGCAGCGGGCGCGCTACGGAGTGGCCAAGGTCAGCCACAAGGATGCCCTGCGCTGGGCGACCAAGGGCTCGGCAGCCTGCGTCGGCCGGCCGGAACTGGGCGAGATCGCCGTCGGCAAGGCGGCCGATCTCGCCCTGTTCAGGCTCGACGAACTGCGCTTCTCCGGCCATGGCGATCCGCTGGCAGCGCTGGTGCTGTGCGGGGCGCATCGGGCCGACCGGGTGATGGTGGCGGGACAATGGGCCGTGATCGACGGCGCGATCCCGGGACTGGATGTTCCCGATCTCATCCGCCGCCACGGTTCCGCGGCGCGGGCGATGCAGGCGGGATAATCCGGGCAAAAAAGAAAGAGGGGGCGACCACAAGTGCCGGGTGCTTCTGGCCACCCCCTCCGAACCTCCTCCGGGAGGAGCAGGTGATCTAGGCAATGCAAGAGGCGTGCTACTTGCCAGGAAGCTTGTCGTCGATGCCCTTGACGTAGAAATTCATGCCGAGGATCTGGCCGTCATCGAGGTGATCGCCGCCTTTGCACTCGACCGGCTTGCCGTCCTGCCCAATGACCGGGCACTTGAACGGATGCAGCTTGCCCGCTGTGATCGCGGCCTGGGCATCCTCGGCGAGCTTCTTCACGTCGTCGGGCATATTGGTGTAGGGCGCCATCGCGAACATGTGGTTGTCGAGGCCGCCCCAGCTGTCCTCGGACTTCCAGGTGCCGGCGAGCTCGGCCTTGACGCGTTCGATGTAATAAGGGCCCCAGGTGTCCAGGATCGAGGTGAGCTGGGTCTTCGGCCCGAACTTGATCATCTCGGAATCCTGGCCGAAGGCGAGCTTGCCGCGTTCGCTGGCAATCTGCATTGCCGCGGGCGAATCCGTGTGCTGCATGATCACGTCGGCGCCCTGGTCGATCAGCGCCTTGGCGGCGTCGGCCTCCTTGCCCGGGTCGAACCAGGTATTGGCCCAGATGATCTTGACCTTGATGTTCGGGTTGATGGTCTGCGCCGCCAGGATCGTCGCGTTGATGCCGGAGACGACCTCCGGAATCGGGAACGAGCCGATATAGCCGAGCACGCCGGACTTCGACATTTTTGCCGCGATCAGGCCCTGGATGTAGCGGCCCTGCCACCATTTGGCCGAGTAGGTCGACATGTTCGGGTTGCGCTTGTAGCCGGTGGCGTGCTCGAAATGCACGTTCGGATATTTCTTGGCGACCTTCAGCGTCGGGTCCATGTAGCCGAACGAGGTCGTGAAGATCAGCTTGTTACCGGCGCGGACGAGCTGCTCGATGGAGCGCTCGGCGTCGGGACCTTCGGGCACGTTCTCGAGATAGGTGGTCTCGATCTTGTCGCCCAGCTCCTTCACCAGGGCCTGGCGCGCGAGGTCGTGCTGGTAGGTCCAGCCCAAGTCTCCGATCGGACCCAGATAGATGAAACCGACTTTCAGCTTGTCGGCGGCGGAGGCTGCACTGACGCTTCCGGCAAGCAAAAGCCCGGCAGCCAGCGCAAGAAGTGATTTCCTCATCATCAATCTCCAAACATCAGGGGAAAGCCACGATCCGCAAGGTGCGCGCCCCATCGCGCTCCTCGCGGAAATAGATCAGCGGTCAGGCACGAACACTGTGCCGAGCGCGGCCGGCGCGGTCGAGCCGCCGGTGCGCGCGCGGGAAAGCAGGACCAGCACGATGACGGTTGCGAGGTAAGGCAGCGCCGACATGAACTGCGAGGGAATGCCGACGCCCCAGCCTTGCGCATGCAGTTGCAGGATCGTCACTGCGCCGAACAGGTAGGCGCCGACCACGAGCCGGCCCGGCCGCCAGGACGAAAACACCACCAGCGCCAGCGCGATCCAACCGCGCCCCGCGGTCATGCCGGGAATGAAGAACGGCGTGTAGGCGAGCGGCAGGTAGGCGCCGGCGAGGCCTGCGCAGGCGCCGCCGAACATCACGGCGAAGGTGCGGATGCGCAGCACGGGGTAGCCGAGCGCATGCGCGGAGACATGATTGTCGCCGCAGGCACGCAGGATCAATCCCGCGCGCGTGCGGTACAGGAACCACCAGACGCCGATAACGAGTGCGATGGAGAAATAGACGAAGGCGTCCTCGCCGAACAGCACCCGGCCAATCAGCGGCATGTCCGTGAGGCCGGGAATGGAGAGGTGCATCGCGGGCGTGATGCGCTCGCCGACGAAGCCGGCGCCGATCAGGCCGGACAGGCCGACGCCGAGGATGGTCAGCGCGAGACCCGTTGCAACCTGGTTGACGGCGAGCCCGAGCGTCATCAGCGCGAACACCAGCGACATCAGCGTGCCCGCGACGATGCCGAACAGCGCACCGATGAAGATCGAGCCGGTGAGCCACGCACCCGCAAAACCGCAGGCCGCGCCGACGATCATCATGCCCTCGACGCCGAGATTGAGGACACCGGAGCGTTCGGTCACGAGCTCGCCGGTCGCGGCGATCAGGAGCGGCGTCGATGCGGCGAGCACCGCGAGGATGATGGCATCAACCAGTTCCACGGGCCACCTGTCGGTTCGGGAAAACCAGCTTGAAGCGATAAAGAATGAGCGAATCGCAGGCGAGCACGTAGAACAGCAGGATGCCCTGGAAAACCTTGGTGACGTCCAACGGGATCTTCATCGCGATCTGCGCCTGCTCGCCGCCGATAAAGGTCAATGCGAGAAAAAGGCCTGCAATTAGTATTCCAAGCGGGTTCAGCCGGCCGAGGAAGGCGACGATGATCGCGGTAAAGCCGTAGCCGGGCGAGATGCCGGGCTGGAGATGCCCGACCGGACCCGCGACCTCGATGATGCCGGCGAGCCCGGCGAGCGCGCCCGACACAGCGAAAGTCAGGATGACCAATTGGTTGGCGTTGAAGCCGCCGAACCGTGCGGCGCGGGGCGCCGCGCCGACCACGCGGATCTCGAAGCCCTTGATGGTGCGTCCGAGCAGGATCGCGGCGGCCGCGACGACGAGCAGGGCGATGATCGAGCCGAGATGCAGCCGGCCGCCTTCGATCAGCAGCGGGACTGTCGCCACAGGATCGAATTCCGCCGTCGTCGGGAAGTTGAAGCCGTGCGGATCGCGCCAGGGGCCGCGTACGAGATAGTCGAGAAAGAGGTCGGCGACATAGACCAGCATCAGGCTGGTCAGGATTTCGCTGGCGCCGAACCTCACCTTGCAGATCGCCGGGATCAGCGCATAGAGCGCGCCCGCGGCGGCGGCAAGCACGAGCATGACCGGAAGTACCCAGGCGCCGGCATCGGTGCCCTGCGTCTTCACCGCGATCCAGCTTCCGGCGACCGCGCCGATCAGGAATTGCCCTTCGGCGCCGATGTTCCAGGCATTGGCGAGATAGCAGAGCGACAGCCCGATCGCGATCATCACCAGCGGCGTCGCCTTCACCGCGATCTCCTGCAGCGAATAGCCGTCGGTCAAAGGCGCGATGAAATAGGCATGCAGAGCGAGAAGCGGATTCTTGCCGAGGATCGCGAACAGGATGATCATGGTCGCGATCGTCAGCCCGATCGCGATCAGCGGCGAGACCAGCGCGATCGTGTTGGAGCGCTCGACACGCTTCTCAAGCACCAACTGCATGCTCGGCCTCCTTCGGCTCCAGGCTGCTGCCCCCCATCAACAGGCCGAGTTTTTCGCGCGTGGCTTCGCTCGTGGCAAGCGGCGCCGACAGCCGGCCATGGAACATCACGGCGATGCGGTCGGCGATTTCGGCGAGCTCGTCGAGATCCTGGCTGGTGACGAGCACGGCGGCGCCTGCGGTTGCGAGATCAAGCAGCGCCTGACGGATCACGGCGGCGGCGCCGGCATCGACGCCCCAGGTCGGCTGGCTCACCACCAGCACCGCGGGGTTGCGCAGGATCTCGCGGCCGACGATGAATTTTTGCAAATTGCCGCCGGACAGGCTCGCAGCTTCCGGATCCCGCTTGGCCTTGCGCACGTCGAACGTTTCGGTCGCGCGGTCCACGGTCTTCAGCGTGGCCGCGGTGTCGATAAAGCCGTGATGGACCATGCCGCTGGCGGCGTGCCCGGTCAGTAGCGCGTTCTCCGAGAGCTTCATGCGCGGCGCGGTGCCGTGGCCGAGCCGTTCCTCCGGGACGAACGCCGCGCCCAGCTTGCGGCGCTGCGTGATCGAGAGGTGGCCGGCGGCGATGCCTTCGATCACGACGGTGCCGGGGTCGTTCGACATGCGCTCGCCGGAGAGCGCGGCGAACAACTCGTCCTGGCCGTTGCCGGCGACGCCGGCGATGCCGAGGATCTCGCCGCCCTTCAGCTCGAACGAGATGTGCTCGAGCCGTACGCCATGCGCCTCGCTCGGCGCGAGCGAGAGGTCGTTGACGACGAGTCGCGGCACGGTGGTCTTCCGGCCTGCCGGTGCTCTCACCTCCTTGATCTCGCCGCCGACCATCATCCGCGCGAGCGAGGCCGCGGTCTCGAGCCGGGGATTGCAGGTCTCGACCTTCTTGCCGCCGCGCAGGATCGTGGCGGTGTCGCAGAGGCGCTTCACTTCGTCGAGCTTGTGGCTGATGTAGAGGATGGCGCGGCCCTCGGCCTTGAGGCGTTCCAGCACGATGAAGAGCTGGTCGGCTTCCTGTGGTGTCAGCACGGCGGTCGGCTCGTCCAGGATCAGGAATTTCGGATCCTGCATCAGCGCGCGGACGATCTCGATGCGCTGGCGCTCGCCGACCGAGAGTTGCCAGACCTCGCGCCTGGGATCGAGCGGCAGTCCATAGGTCTTCGAGACCTGCTCCAGCCGCGCCGATATGTCCTTGAAGGATTCCCTGCCGTCGAGGCCGAGCGCGACGTTCTCGGCGACCGTGAGATTGTCGAACAGCGAGAAATGCTGGAACACCATGCCGATGCCGCGGCTGCGCGCCTCCGACGGACCCGACAGCACGATGGGCTGGCCCTGCCAGCGGATCTCGCCGGCGCTGGGCTGGATCAGCCCGTAGATCGCCTTGACCAGCGTCGACTTGCCAGCGCCGTTCTCGCCGAGCAGGGCATGGATCTGTTTCGGCTGGATCTCGATGCTGATGGAGTCGTTGGCGAGGAAATCACCATAGCGCTTGGTGAGCCCGATCGTCTGAAGCAGAGGGGGCTCGCCGGAATGCAGGTCGTTGGACGTCTGATCTAGCATTCGCTGATGCGCTGGCACGGGGTGAACTGCCTCAATTGTGGGCTAGTTTGAACCGTCGCGTAAGATGTGAAAAAGCGTCATCCCTTGCTCAACGCTTCGGCAGGCGGTCTGTGGCGCGAGTCGCGGCCCTTGTCAGTCGATGACCGTCTCCAGCCGACATCAGGGAGAGCCATTGCGGCGGCCTCCTGCGAGAGACGCCTGTTGCAAATTTGTGACGGCTCAAACCAAATCGGAACCCGCTGTGCAGGCCTGACGTGAAGTTGAGCAAAGTTGCGCCGGCGCGCGTATGCAATTCCCGACCGGGCCAATGGTCGCTGTCGTCAATCGTGTCTGCATTCTTGCGCCGCCACAAAAGACAAATGAATTCAAACGGGAATGTTCGGCATCGCGTCACGCACGCACGCAACAGCGAAACGGAAAAAATCCTCGAATTCCCGGGTTGAAAGGCCGCCTCCTGCCGAAACAAGCGGCATGCCTTGAAAGAAGTTGAGGCTTCTCACTCCGGGAGATCGGCGCAAGTGTCGCACCCAAGGGGCGTTCATTTTTACGTGTCCAAACTTGATGTGGTGGAACGGCCCGCTCCAACAGCATCAAAGTGCTAGAACGTGGTCGTTGTTCGAACGCCACAAAGGAGGGACCGTTCCGTGAAACAGGTTATCACCATC